>JAYVQZ010000318.1:0-23376 GCA_043776735.1 Deltaproteobacteria bacterium
GGCCAGAGTGAAACTTTCTGTTCCCCGAAATGGTCGGGCTTTAGTGACGGGGCTAACCCCATAGCTACGGCTTGGGTGTTATGCTGCGAGTCTGGCTCCCGGCGCGGAAATGCTTCGTTAATATTTATTCTTGGAATAGAATGGGGCACCTATGAAAAATATTGTAACGGTATCGCTGATGTCAGCCGTTTTGCTAAGTGCCTTTTCTTTTGCGGACGTTTCTGCAGAAAAGTGCTCCTGGCTCAATCGCTATTACTACGAAAGCTTTTGCGGCATTCGAGTGAAGAAAGACGGAAAAGAGACTGGTTACGATACCGATAACCAAACTCGCCAAGGAGTTTGCGCTGGCGAGATGGTGTGCACCGATAGTTGGTCTTACGAGACTTTGAAATTTAATAAAGGCAAATTCGAAAAGAATGCAGAGAAGTTGGAGGCCGGAATCTATCCCGTCAATTGCCCCGCCAAACAAGACGGAGAACATTCCATTGATCAGACCTGCGAAAAGGTGGATCTCAAGAGTTGTCTAGACGAGCACATGAAAATGGTTGGCTTGGATTTGGTCAGTGAGAAAACAACGAAAACCATCGGATTGAAGGAACCTCTGAATCAACAAATCACCGGTCCCAAGGCAATTCGCAAAGAAGGGGAGAGCGACGGTCGTACTAGAGGAAATATCGTCTCTCCAACCCATAAATAATTAGGATGAGGAGTCTCATGAAAAAAGCAATTGGTTTAATCTTGATCTTAAGCGTTGTTTCTGTGGAGTCATTTTCCGCAAAGTCCTTGTTTCCCAAGGACGCGAACTCTTTTGTTCCCAGCCGGTCTATTCACCTGAACAAAGAGGCAGAGGGTGAGGTTTTTGCCGAGCTTGAGAAATCAAAAATAAACGGCAAGAAGGTTCAGGCGATCTTTGTCTGCGATTTTTCTAGCCAAAAAGTAGACAAAGACGAGGCCCTTAAGGCGTGCACATTAAAAGTAGTGAGGCACGATCCCAACTAAAGGGCTTTGATCTCGGCAGCGACCCAGCTTTCAAATGAGGCCGTAGCGATATAATTGCCGTGAGTGTCACCGGACTTGCACGCAAGGTCTTCAGGAAATTCTTCAACGCGCTTGGTCTCGGTGGTGGAAAATACGCCCATGATAAGGTATTTCCCTCCGCTTACGGCCACTAGAGGGCTGCCGCTATCTCCCATGCAGCCTAACTCTCCCGAATGTCCTCGGGTTACGTCGATTCCTCCGCCAAAGATTTTGAGAGTTTTGGTGGGCAGATCAAAATAATTGGTAAATCGTACGTCCTTCACTTTTCTATAGCCGTAGGTGCCATCCGCATTCTCACCGTACCCCACGTTCAATAAGGTATCCGTAGAGTTAAGAACCTGATGGGAGACAGTCATCAGCTTGTCTTTGGCAAATAGGGATGCTGGCTTGGCCAAGTGAAGTAGCGCTACGTCTACCCCAAGCGTTTCATTTTCCACTCCCGGTGTCCCCTCTTTCCTTACGTACTCGGGATGAATGCGAATCGTATCCACTTGGACATAGTCGATTGCAGCGGCCTTTTCCGGATTAGGGTGAAGGGTAAATCGATAATCTTTAGCAGGCAACGCATCGACGCAGTGAGCCGCTGTTAAAACCCAATCGTCTTTTAATAAAGTGCCGCTGCAAGTTCCTCCATCCGCGTCGATATGACCCACATTCGGAAAGTCGGTAGCCGGTGGAGTGGTCCTTTTCAAAGGGATTTGCTGAGCCTGAAGCCCCTTATTTTGGCAGCCCAGGGCGGTAAAAATGGCGATAAGAGGGACAAAAAAAAGAGTAGTTTTTTTCATAACGGAGACATGCCTCTAGGGATCGAACCCCCCGATCCCAAAACGACACAGTGGAGATTTTGCCGGAAATTATCGCAAGTGGGGAAGGTGCGAAAGTTTCCTGTTTTACGCGCTGCACTAAGGAAACGGGCAGTTCCGTTTTGGGCTCACCACGTCGTTTGGTTTTCACTCGCAGTGAAGTACGGTAACTTTGGCAACAATGCTGACTACGAAAACTGGTTCGGTTCTTGATGAAAGGGAAGACCTCCCTCGCATCGTGTACCTCGAAACGACAAACCTCTGCAATGCGGCGTGTGTTATGTGCCCCAGAGAAAAGCTCACAAGAAAAAAAGGGGTAATGAATTTCGGTGAGTTTAAAGTAATGGTCGATCAATTGCGGGCCTTTAATTTGGAGTGGTTTTCTCTTACGGGTTTTGGGGAGCCGTTGATCAATCGGTCCATGGTCGATTGCATCAACTATGCAAAGGCGCAGGGGATTAATCCGGTAATGATAAATTCTAATGCCGCACTTCTGGCTCCCTCCCTTTCCAAGGAGATCCTCCATTCAAAGCTAGATCTTATGTGCATTAGTTTCTATGGCTCTACAGTTTCTCAATATGAACAGATTATGTCGGGGTTAAAGAGGAAAAAAACGATTGAGGCCGTGCTGTGTCTACTCAAGGAAAAGCGACGGGCTTGCAAACAGGGACCAGTTATTAGAATTGCAGGCTTAGGGTGGTTTAACCTCATCCTTCGGTTGGATTACCTTTTGGCAACTAACATTGCGGCAAAATTATTACGGCCCTATCTTGGTTTACGAAGCGTCCTTTCCAAAGCGCCTCGATTTTACTGGCATAATTATGGAGACGCTCGCTCCTTCAATGCGGTGGAGCCTCAAAGTACCTCAAAGCGAAGTTGCCGGTTTATTGACACCAAAACCATGACCATTTGGTGGAATGGGGACGTGGTTTCATGTTGTCGCGACTACGATGGGAAAGTTGTTTTTGGAAACGTTCTTAGCGAAGGCGTAGCCAATGTTTGGCAGAAAAAGAGCTATGTTAAATTTAGGGAAGACATCACTGCGGGCATCACGGAAAACTATCCCCTTTGCCACGCTTGCGACATGCTCACCGGGCCCCGCAGCAAGCGTGAAGTAAAAATTAGATTAAAAGAGCGCGTTCTGTTTGCCCTAGTTACCCCTGCCTCGCTTCGTCCCTAATGCCAGTGGAAAGGAAATCCCTTCGGTTGAAATAGAAACACTTTGCCCCTATATGTTTCGATTATGGAAATATTTGAGCTTCGCTACTTTTTAGGAGTGGCCCGCTATGAAAATCTTCATCGCGCCTCAGAAACTCTGCGGATTTCTCCTGCATCCTTAAGCAAAGCCATTAGTCGCCTTGAAGGGGAGTTGGCCATAAAACTCTTTTATCGAGAGGGGCGTCATATTCGTTTGACCGATCAGGGACGGCTTTTACAGCGTCGCGCTTCAGAGCTAGTCCATCTAGAAGAGGCGACCCGCATTGAAGTGGCCGGTCTTTCTGGCTCACTCCATGTGGTTTTGGCCGGGCCTGAAGTCCTGCTTACTAAAATGGGGCTCACGCTTACAGAAACCCTTAAAAAGGGGCATGCGAAAGCTTCCGTTGAGTTTCACGCAATTTCCGACGATGCCGCCCTAGCCGAAGTCGTCAAAGGAGAGGCGCACTTGGCTATTGTCACAGAGGACGTTCCGCCAAAAGCTCAACTCCATACAAAATCCCTGGGGGAAGCGAAATTTCAAATTTACGTGGGCGTGGGTCACCCTCTTTACCGGCAAGCAAAAAGAGGCAAGATAATACCCGTTGAGGAAATTTTAGAGCACGCTTTCGTTAGTCCGAGCCATCCCCTTTTGGGCCGGGTTGGCCTTAGGCAATCTCTCGACGGGTGGCGCGACGATCTGTTTCCCAGAAAGGTAGAGTACCTGACTTCCAGCCTCAGGCTTCTGGAAGAGTTAGTGGTTATGGGCAAAGCGCTAGCCTATCTGCCCAGCTATTTCTGTGAGGGGCTCGAGGTGGAGTTATTGAAGATTTCAGGTTGTCCGTATTCTTGCACCCAAAAAGTAAAGCTTGTGGCCCGTAACCCAAAAGACATTAGCTGGATCAACCGGCTCTTCTAGAGAACGCTACCGAATGAGCCAAAAGTTCGTTAGTCAGATCTCGTACCGTTCCACGTGCTTGGCGCTTTACTGCTTCGCCGTCGGATTCTCGGGCCAAAGTGATGGCCCGTTCATACGATTGCGGAAACCTGGTGAGCAGCCGGGGTTCCCCAGGATCGATCGCTTCGTCGGCAATGGCGTCTAAACACGCCTGAATCACGATATGCCTTCCGACCGAATCGTAATTAGGCGGTTGAGCCAGATCGTCTAATAACACTCCTACAGTGTAGGGAAGGACGAGCGAGGCAATAGTGGGTACTTTGATCGACCGAAAGTAATTTTCCAGAGCTTCATGCACCTGGGCTGCAGCAAGGGTGAGAGTTGGCCACGCGCTGGCTTTCACTCCTGCGATGTGGGCCACCAGATCGTGGGTGCCTAAGAAGGGGATCTTACGGTGTGCCAATAAGTCAGCGAATCGAAGGGTATCGTTGTTTTCTAACTCCCACATATTGGTTTGGTAATAGTGCTTACTGGGATCAAATCCCCCGAAAATAGTATTCATTCCCCAGGGGCGCACGAGCACAAGTTCCGCTTCGTCGTGTTCAAGAATTCGGGCGATGCTCTGTGGAAAGAAAACACATTGGAAAAGCCTGCCGTGGGAATCAAAAGAAAATCGTGGATGAAGCAATGCTTGCAGGCCGCGAAATCGTAGCTCAAGAGACGGATACCCCTCGGCCCAAAGTTTCACTCCCACGGTCCCGTGGTAGCGGACAAGTTGAGCTTTTATTTTTTTTCGATTCACCAGTTCCCCCGTTTCGCCATCAAAAACGAAACGCGCCATTTCGTCGTTAATAGTTCCCACCTCACGACAAATCCCGAGGCTAGCCACCAAGGCGGCCAGTTCAGGCTCGTGGCGAAAGGATAGGATTTCGGGCCCTCGGGCCAGCTTGCCCCTGAGGACGCGAACGTCCTTAGGGGTCATTTCGTAGGCGGTTAGGCCGTTCACGCCGCGACTCCCAACGCATCTAAATCGGCGTGTACCGACATTGCCAACAGCGAAACCATTTCTGTTCCCACCACCATGGGATCGAAGGCCGCACTTCGTGCTTTGCACATTCGCGGAATATTTAGGTAACTCTGCTCAAGGCAACTGAGCGAGGCTTGATTGAGCTGTTCCACTTTTGGGTCGGTTGAGGTTCTTGCCTTGGCTGCAATTACGCCAGTGGACGTCAACGAAGCTAGGGCCATGGCTCCGTTAACCATCACTTGGATTTTGTTTCGGTTCATTTTCGTCATTCGGGTTCTCCTTGGTTGCCCAGGCCAAGCCTGAGCTATTGATTCCAATAAGAATCACCTGAACCTATGGCTTTAAAAAGAAACGTTTAGTGAATGATTGTTGCAAAAAAAGAAATGGACTACAAGGTAGTGATTCGATGAAAAGTTTAATTACTGACATAATATTAATTAGTTATGGCCGCACCTATTGAGTTTAGTAACGCAATATGTTATAACCTCGGTCCTTACTTTTCCAAATATTTTCAACGAGGTTTCAGTGGTGGCAGTCGCTCCAATGGGGTTGGTCTTTTGCCTTCTTTTTGCCATCAGCCAAGTGGCGACGGCCAATGTCACTCTGAATGCCGTGCTTAAGCCATTGTTGGAACGAAAGCCAACCGATCCAGAGATTCACACCTTCGAAGAGTTTATGCCCAAGCTGCCGCGCGAATTGCGCGAGCAATACGTTCTAATGACCGATTCCAAAAGCCGTCACAAATCGTCCAAGAGATATCCCAGAGTGATTTCTTACATGGAAGGGACCGACGGTGCTCCGTTCGTTTTGTCTTTCAGTGGTTACCTTGGAGATCCCCAAAATTTAAAAGACGCTAAAGATCCTCTTTATAACGTGATCGAGCTATTCGCGTATCAAAAGGAGACCCGAGAGTGGGAAGCCCATTCCATCGAATTCTCTGATTTTAAGGGCCCCAAACTAGGAACCCACGTCTCGCCAAAAAACCCAAGTTCCTGTTATGGCTGTCATGGTGAGCAGTCGCTTCATCCGCTTTGGGAACCTTACCCTTTTTGGAAGGGGGCAGTTGGGGAGAAGGGCGATCTCACTACAACCGAAGTGGCGTACCTTAAAGATTTTGTAAACGATGCGGGAAATCACCCTCGTTATGGTCAGCTGGAACGTCAAAAGAATCTGAATCTGAATCTAAAAGAGAAACTTGCCGGGGCGTTGTCGCTCATTGGGCTTCAAAAGACCCTTATTACGGCGGATGTTTTTAGAGTGCAGAAATTGATCTCTGAGACACCCGATTACGAACGATTTCGCTTCGCCTTTTTGGGCAGCGTACTTGCTTGTCCGGATCTGCCCTCGTTTTTTCCAGAGTCAGTGGGCTTGGGTGGCAAGAGTCATTGGGAAGAATTAAAAAGTACGACTCAGAAAGCGTTAGGCAATCTTCAAGAGCCACATGCGAATCTCATCCGGTATACCCAAGTTCCTGTGACCATTGTGACCAACCTGCGTTATGTCACGGAAAGCCGTAAAATGGATTACAGCGATTGGAGTCTATCTGGGCAACATCCCTTGTTTTTTGATACCACTGAGGTGGATCACTTGGCTTTGGCATCGGCGATGCGCCAAAACGATAAAGAGTTGGCTGCATTAACCTTTTCGGAACCGGCCTTTGAATCGTTGATGACCCCTTCTCGAAGTAAGAATTCTACTGAAAAAAAATTGGTAACTCAGGCAACCAACTACTGCAAAGCATTGGCTAAAAAAAGCACTAACGCCTTTAGTCATCCGTAAGAACCACTCTCATTCCTTTCAAATCGGTCTGATGGTAAAATAGCGCTATCAGTTTTTTTCGAAATCCAAACTAAACAGGGAGAGTCGTCGTGGTCAGAGCATTCATATTGTTGCTAGCTTTAGTTTTTCTATTACCAACATCCAAATCACTCGCTGGAACTTTCGATGATGAGATTTCGCAAGCTAGTGCCTTAGAGCAGACGGATCTGAGACTTACGCAGAATCGCATCAACGAGCTTGCAAAAGCGATCAAAGCGAAAAAGTCGAGCCAATCTACCTACGAAGCAGAAAGGCTTAAATTGGGCGACCCGTGGAATACGGCAAGTAAGGCACTAAAAGAGGCCGAAGCAGCACAATTAGAAGCCGGAAAAAAAGTTCAGGCGGTTGCTGGGAAAATGAAGGGCATCTATGGATTTAGAAGCCCCGATATTGATCCCGTTGCGTTAGATACCGCCACCACCGACCTAAAAACAGCGGGGACGGCCCTGATTGCTGCTCAGGCCGCTTTTGATAAAACCGATAGCGAGTGGAAGGCTGCTGATGAAAAAGCCAAAGCCGCTATTGCGGAAATTGAAAAAGCGAGCGCCACCCTGACCGCTGAAGGGACCTCAAAAACAGCGGCCGCTGCACGGCAGAAGCAAAAAGAAGAGGCGATGAAGCTTCAGATCAAAGACCTTGGCCTCGACGTGGCAAAAGCTGGCGCGGGCCAAAAAATGGGTGACCTAAAGAACAAATTTGAAAATGCGAGCTTAAATCAAAAGGTTCTTGAGGCCACCTATAATCAAGGCCTCATCGGCAATTACATGCAGGCAGTTCTGCAAGGGTTGTTAAAAGATAAAAACTTCTGCCAAGCGGCTCAAAGCTGCCCCAAAGATAGCGGAACTCCCGGCGATTCGAATTTCAAGCCGGATCTAAAAGAGCTCTTCAGCACAACGTCCTCTGAACGAGCAAAAAAAGGTAGCGCCGAATCCCACAAGTAAAACGGAGGCTGAGGGGGCCAGGCCCAGTCTTCCGGTAACGACAAATGCATCAAACCTTGGTGAACTCAGCGTTGTAAAAATTCCACATGCGGGCCCGTCCCTTAAGACGGGCTCGTCAAAACTGCTTCCCTCCCCAGTTCCCTTTGTAATCCCAAAAGCAACGTCTTCTCCTCTGGTTCCTCGCGGCCTTTTTTCCGAGGCAGTAAAAGAGACCGCGAAAATTCCTCCTCGTCCGCCACAGCCCAATCCCGATAATCGAGCTGAATTGGAGTTACAAAAAAAAGTGGCACGAGCCGAAGACCGAGTGAGAGAACTTCAGTCTCATTTGGCCGCGGCTCCTCCGGCAGGAGTTTCGCCATGGGAACATTATCCCAAATTGGAAAAGCAACTAGAGGACGCCGAAGGCTTAGTCGACCGAGCCGCACGGGCACTTTCTCAGAGCCGCGGCGACACATCGGCCCTTCAAAAACTGCCACGCGTGGGGAATCAATCGATTGCTAAATCGGCATTAGCCTTTGCGGCCGCTAACGAAAAAATAAAAGCCGCAGTGGAGTCGCTAACCGCTTTTGGCCCCCAGCGTTTGCAGCTTGAGCAGGCGTTGGGATCTTTGGAAAACACCATTAAATTTGCCGGGTGTCGCTGTGTTGCTGATACCAAGATAGGAGAGTGCCGACTCGAATCCATTGAAACGGGAAGGTGGCGCGCCCGGGTGAACTATTTGCCAACCTGCACCCAAGACTGTGCCCGTTGGTATGCGGACCCCTACACCCGCGTAGGCTGCGCCAGCCGAACGTTTTTAGCCAACGCTCAGGCTGATTGGGCGAAAAAGAAAAAGGCCTACGACGAGCTGATTGAAAAAGAGTCACGGGAGTTTGGGCAGGGGAGTGCGGCATTAGGCGACCGGACTGAGGCCTATCGCCAGTTGGATTCAGCGAGAATGGAAATCGCTGGCGAAATCACGCCCACCGCAACGGACACGGCTTCTGGAATTTCGTCCCCAAAGCAGTCCCGTAAGTTTGAAAAGCCCCCTCTGCCCCCCCTTCCGCAATAACCGCAAACGGTTGACGACAATTCACAACGGTATGGCGTCACTTTGCGAAATGCCCGTGAACCAATTTAAGTGTCTGTAATTAATAGTTTTTTATCATGCAAAATCATTGTCTTTGACGCCTCGTTTCAAAAAATGGTAGCGGTTAATTACGTTTAATTAGATTTCGGGGGGAATTTGAAAGCACTTACCATTTTTTCGATTCTTGGGTTGTTCCTGTCTCTAAACGCTTATTCCTCTGAAAACGTTGGTAGTCTTGAGCTCTTGATTGCGGGGGGCGGCTACGCTCCCAGCAAATCCCAGGCAGTTCTTGAGCAGAACGTAAAACTCTTTGGATCGGTGGCGTCCCATTTCGGGGTCGCTCCGGCATCAACAAAAATTCTCTTTGCCGGGGGCAAGGGGCCTGCGGATGTCATTGAGTTGGATCCGTCCTTTTCGGCGGAAGAATACCTGTTCTCCAGACTTTTTGCTGACAGCCGCCAGCCAGATAAGATTCTTAGGCCAAATGTGCTTCCTAAAGTAGACGGACCTCTCACTCGAGTCGCGTTGGATAGAGCGTTTGATTTATTAGAAACTTCGCTTTCCCCTAGCGGTCGATTTGGATTTTATTTCACGGGGCATGGGCATGGAGATGATCTCGATGGTTATACGAATAATCACATGTCGTTGTGGAACAACGATAGCTATACCGTTCAGGAGTTTAGCCGTCGCCTCGATAGATTACCTCCGCAGACCAGAACTCAAGTGGTAATGGTCCAGTGCTTTTCGGGGGGATTTGCGCAGATGAACTACGACGGCGGACGTCCCAATGGGAAGATATCAGCGGCAAACCGCTGCGGGTTTTTTGCACAACTGGCCTCTCGCGAAGCCGCTGGTTGCTCTGCCGATCTCAGCCAACGAGAGGAATACAGCCCCTATTTCTGGGCGGCGTATCAAAGGAAAAACGAAAAGGGGCAATCGGTGGATGCCGATTTTGATCGCGACGGAAAAATCTCCTCCGATGAAGCGCATGCTTATGTGATTTTAGCGGAGAATTCAGTAGATGTTCCCGTTTCCACCTCTTCCCAACTATTGCGCGATCAAGACCCAACGGTGGATCCCCGTCGCCTAAATCAGACGTGGGGAGCCTTTGAGGCAATGGCAAAAGCGAAGAGGTCGCATGCTGGCAAAGTGGAATTAGCGGTACTTCAAGGACTAGTAAATCAGCTGGACCCTTCCCTTGTCTCTGACCCCGCTCCGTATCAAAAGGTCTTGGAAAGCATACGAGAATCACGAGAAAAAATTCAACCGGCCGCTCGCAATGTTTCTCGTTTCTTTGGCAAGTTACGGGAAAGCGCCACAAAGGTGCGAGTGGCGTTGATTAACGATCATCCTGCCTTTGACGGACCCTACGTAAACGACGCGACAATCCGAGTCCCTCACAGCGAGCCGATAGACGAGGCACGTAAGTCCTTTTTGAACTTGAAGGAAACAAAGGCCTACCTTAGTGCCTACAACGCTTACAAGGTCGCCCAGAGCCAATACCTTGGCGCTGAGCATTTGGTCGCCAAATGGGAGCGGTTGGCTTACCTAATGGAATCTGAACTTCTTGAAGAAGCGTTGGCAAAACGAGGCGCGGCCGAAGTTCAAGATAAGTACACAAAACTGAGACAATGTGAGGCGGAGAGCTTTTTTTAGCGCTCCGTAAACGATCAATTTTTATAATTCAAGGGATGGCCAGCCGAGGTGGTCCATCTTCCGCTTGATTTTTCGGTTTCCTCAACCATTTGAACCAGTAGCTTTCTACTGACCTCCGCCAGAGAATGCCCTGCTTTTTCAGTCTGCAAATGCACTCGGCTAGAAGTACTGGGGTCCTGCTGGTTAAGCCATTGTGTAAAAGCAGTCCAGGGCCTAAGAGGCAATTGAACGTCTGACTCGCCTCGATACATCGAAAGACGCAGGTTCGGTATTCCCTTAAGGACACGTTTTAGGATCTCTTCGGCGGGAGCGTAGGAAAGCGCTTCCCTCAAGTACGGCCATGGCATTGTGCGATGGAAACCTTGCGAGGAGAGGAAGGCCTCGTCGGATCGATCTAACGCTCCACGAAGCAAAGCATAGCCTTCTGGATCGAGAGCATATTGAAAACGCAGCTTTTCCTCCCAGGTTCCTAACATCGGTGAGGTTAGCTGCAAATGGGTCAGTGCGGTGAGCTCGCCAATTATTTCTTCAGTCATGCGCAGAAGAACCGGGCCGCCATCACTGTGGCCCAGAAACACCATTGTTTTTGGGCTAACCTCTTTCATCGCCCAGCGAAGCGTTTCTTTAGCGCAGGCAACTAAATCAGATTGGGTATGCAACCGAAAGGTCGCAAGATCTTGGGGCAGTCCAGGTTTTTCAAATGTAACGACCGCCGTAGTTTGATTGGAAAAAAGTAGTTCCGCCACAGGATGCATTGGGCTTGCGGCCGAATGCAGGCCGGTACCTAAGACATAAAAAACCAGCTTCTCGGCGCGAATAAAATCGGGCTGAAAAAGGGTGGCATGGCAGGACATCAAGTGGGGACCAACCTCATTGAATTGAACTGAGGAGGCCATGGTCTGTACGATCGGCAAAAGGAGGCCAGTGACGAAAATAAATAACCCGACAATTTGGTTTAATTTCAAGCCTGGCCCCTGTGAAAATGACGGGCTGGACCATATCAGAAAATGGCCCATCGTCTCAACAGGCGCTTTTCGTCACCACTGCCGAGGCGTCAATTTAGTTCACTGATTTCAGAGGGTTTACTATTCCTCTTTGATGGGGGTGGGGTCTAATTTCCCCTCGGTAATTTTGAAGGTCAAGATCTTGGGAATATAGTATTTTTTATCGGCTGCGGGTTTAATTTTGATCATTAGGGTCGGGCTACCAGATTCAGCAAAGTCAAAAAATGTGGGCAATTTGTCCACCGGACCATTCTTCAACACTTCCAGTTTGGCCTTACAACCGGGGCACCATTCCGCTCCAACGTAGACTTTGATTTCTCCGTTTTTGACGCCCGCCTGCACACTTCTTTTTTCCATTTCTTCAAGAGAACTTTCGGCTGTGTCTGCTGACAGGCGCCGCCGTTCATACTCTGAAGACGCGCCTCGGGGAGCGTCTGAGGCTGGCTCCTTGGCAAATGAAAAAAGAGCCATCGCTTTTTTGTCATCGGCATCTAGAAAAATTTCGGCACCATTCTTATTCGAATAAGTGCACTCGCCATTAGAATTACAGGTTCCGGGTGTCCAGGCACTGGGGTCTGAGAATAAGGACGTAATGGCCTCGTTTCGCGCAAGACTTTCAGCAAAAAGGCGGCCCGCTGCGCCAAGCTCGCCTTTTTTGAAATTATGGGTGCTCGAATCATTCTTTTTTGTTGAAGAGAGTCCTTTCATTCCAAAAGAGGGAGCCGCGTTTGAACCTTTTCCTAGATCCAAGTGAAATGCTGATTTAAGGACCTCATTGGCCCCTTCACTATCCGGGTATCGGCTGAGCAAAAGCCAGCCTAACTCTTTGAGCAAGGCGATTTCTTCCTTGGAGGACTTGTTTAACGCGCGACCGTCTACAAGAATCTGTTTTCCATCGTACTTTACCGGCACGATGCTAGAGCCCGAATTGAAAAAGACCCCACCCTTTATCTCATTTAGGTAAAGGCGACTTGCTGGCACCTTCTTTACTCCGATATTTATATTGGGAATAAAAAACTCAGGTTTACCTGACGACCCCATTAATCCCTTGTCGCTACTCAGAGGTTTAATGCTTGCAAAGGAGAAGGGCGGTGTCTTCGCCCGTTCTTGCATACTCACTTCCTCTCCTAAACCCAGAATACAGTTGGCGAGGATCAATATTAGGACGGCAACGCGGGAGGAATAAGAAGTCATTTGAATCTCCTTGGGAGTGTGGTGTGCCTATTATCTGTCAGCGCGCAAAAATTGCAAAGGATGCAAGCCTGCGGCGCATAGCAGAAATGTTCAAGTTGGTGGACCGGATGGGGATCGAACCCACGACCTCTGCATTGCGGAACGCAGCGGCTATTAGACGGTCGCCTTTGGCTCCCTTTCGGCAGCTGAGCTCAGTTGGTCTCGCTTCGTATTTATAAAAGTATTGAATGGTGGACCGGATGGGGATCGAACCCACGACCTCTGCATTGCGAACGCAGCGCTCTCCCAGCTGAGCTACCAGCCCCAATATTGAGCCAAAGGGATAGCATTTCTCTTTATCTCGGGCAACAGCCATAAGGGTGCTTGGAGTGGGCCTATGTTAAAATTAGAGTTATGTGGCTGTGTCGTTCTCTCGTCCTTATTTTATTCCTGATCCTAATTTTCCTGTCGCCGTCCTGCGTAAGAAAAGGAGCCTCAATTGCTCTAGAGGTCGGTGAATTTCAGTTTTCTCAGAAGGATTTAGAACTGCGAGAGAAGGTGATTCATTACTACTTCCCTAATGAGTCCAAGCCCAATCCGAAGCGGGATCTCATTACTGCCTACCAGTTAGTGCAGGCGATGCTAAACAATGGGCTAGAAGAGTTTCGGGAAAGGGTTATTGAAGAGGATAGGCGAATCAGCAATTCCACCTTAGACCCCATTGGCTTGGCAAAAATTCGTCGCTATTTCGATGGTGATGAAGAGGCCTACCGTCGGCTATTTATAGTGCCCATTCTTGCCCCGCGTCTTTTTGAAGACTTTGGGCAGCGAAATCTGGCAGTTCAAAGTCAGTCCCGCCAAAAGGTAAGCCATTTTCTAGACGCTGCGACAAAACAGCCAAAGCGCTTTAAGACGTTGGCCAAAGCGCAAAAATTATCGTGTCGGACGCTACGCGTGTCCGAAGAAAACGGCGTTCGTTTTGGAGACCGAAGTTTAGACGGGAATTCTGGCGCATCGCTCTCTGGGATCTCCCCCGACGTGGATCCCGTACTTACCCAACAGTGGATGAAGCAAACTAGTGAGGCCGCCAAGACCGACGGGCAGCGTTGGGTGCGCGAATTTGCCGTATCCCTAAAGCCCGGTGACGTCAGTCCCCGAATTGTGGACAGTGGTGGGGTTTGGTTGGCGGTACAATTGGTCGGGTTGGATAGGAAAAATAACGAACTGGTTTTTGAGTCCGTGGAATTTCCCAAAGATCCTATCAACCAATGGCGCACCACGGAACTGGCTAAGATAAAGGTTACCGAACGCTAGGCATTGAGATTGACTCTCGCCATAGACAGACCAGCCTAAACTTTCGGCTAGTTATACCGCCCAAGAGTTCATTGAACCCGTCTTAAAACAATTCCTGCCTTTGCCTTCTGAGAATTCCAGGCCCAAAACCCTAGCGACAGTAAAAGGGCCAAGTAAAAGGGGTTCACCCATCCCGGAAATTCCGGAACGCTGGTTGGGGGACAGCATTGGAAAAGCGTTCCGTCTTGGTTAAACGAAACGTCATGACAATCTGTTTGGGGACAGTTGACCCCGGCACCGCCACAAGTGGGTTCGGCATACGTGGGGCCAGAGCACCCGTCTTCGGCAAATGCCGTAATTGGCATTGCTAACCAGAAAATTAAAACTATAAGAAGAAGCTTCATTATTTCCCTCTCCCCGCGAAATTCCTACTTAACGACAATGCCGACACTTTTGCGTAGCGGGCGATAGACCACATAAAGAAAGGCTGCAATTCCTACAAAGTAGAAGACGAGTCCCACGCCCGAGTGAAAGAGGGCCTGTAATACTTGTCCAGGTTCCCGTCCTAAAGCAGTCCTAGCCAATCCCACTGAAAAGCCAAAGAACGCCACAATTCGAGCTATGTTAAGGGAAAACATGAGAAGGACTCCGCCGACATAGGCTGCGATTCTTCGATTAAACGAAAGGCGTCCTTTATCGAAACCCCACACCAGAGTGAAAGTGAATAGAAAGAGAAAAATCCCTTCTAGCCCTGAACAAGGTTTCATGACCCGCGCTGTGAGTACTCTGTGATGGAGAAATAGCGTCTGCCCCATTCGATAACTCACGTCCATACCCATGGTTTTGAGTGTGTAATAAACCGAAACTCCCACCCACTGAGCGAGATAGCGCCAATAGTATTCAATGATGTACGGGTAAATGGTGAGAAAAAAAATTCCTAGAGCAACGGCAAGGGTCTGTCGCTGAGCCCCGTAATAGCGTGTCTTCCATTCGACAGTGCGAACCAAGACCAACAGACTGCTGGCTATGGTGATCGTGAAAAAAAATAGCATGAAGGCTGAGGCAACCCGCGGTCCGGCTTTCACGGCGATGAGGTCAAAAAAACGCATGAGTGCGCTAAAAAGAACAATAATGCCAGCGTGAAGGGCAGCTCCCCGCCTATTAAAGGAAATCGGGAAGGGAGCTTGCTGATGATAAAGATAAAACAGAACCGCAATGCCTACTGCGATTCCTGGCAGGACATCCGTTTGATGGAAGCCGAGAGAAAAAATATTTTTTCCAAGGATCTCATGCCATGCCGAACGAATGAGCCAAAGCTCAATCAGCGGCAGAACAAAGAGAAGCAGCCCTTGGATTAATGCACTCTGTTTTGGATTTTTATATTGAGTCATGAGGAGTTGGCATAAATCTACCAGAACTCTTCACCGTGGAAAACTCTATGAAATAAATGATCTAACGCTCAGTGCCGACCGATCCAGTCTAAAATCTTAGAACAGTCTCCCTTATCTCCATGCCAGCCAGGGAGATGACTCGCTTCATCAGAACTTGCCAGTTTCATCGCACTCTTTAAAGCCTTTTCCCATTGGGCTTGGGAAGGATCCTTTGGCAGCTTGAGGGTGTTTCGAAAATAATCTGCCCAAATGAATTCTAAAAAAGAAATGTCATCGTCGGCGTCATATCCACCAGACTTTCTAACCATCCAGGCGAGGCTTCGGTAGGGGTCATCTTTCAATGACGCTATCGTTTTGGGAAGTTTTAACGGCGTCCGGCTTTCCCCATTCTCGTCTTTTAGATAAACCTGTTTCTTTCTTTTCATCTTTGCCCAGAATTGAGCAACGCTCAGGCTAGAATCGGAGTAATCATCTATGATCTCGACCCATGTCGTTTTAGATCCATAATTTTGCAACGCTAACGCAAAGTGATGGCCATCTACTAAGTACAACTTCCCCTTCGGGCCGATAACAGCAGCTCCTACCTTTTCTTTCTTGTACTCGCTCAACTCGCCGTCGTTATCTTTTTTTCCAATCTTTTCTACTTGGTACTCAATCTCTTTGAAACCCGCAGCAAATTGGGTGGGTTTGAGGTCGGTAATGGAGACCTTATAAGTCTCACCAACCTCATATTCATCGGCAGCACGAGCAATGAAGGTAGTTAACGAGAGCAACAAAAGGGTTGAGTAGAAAAGATGCGACGTCACGCGTTGAACTTTTGTCATGCGTGAAAACTACCTCGGCGTCTTCTCTTACGCCAAGAGTCCAATCGCAAGGCGTTATGGTTTGTTAACAAGGAAACCAGGGTGACACCCGGTCGCTTTATGCTTAGGCTTCTTTTTTGCCGGGTAACCACATGAAATTCTTACTCACTACTCTAATTCTGATTACAAGTTTGGGTGCCGCAATTGGTGCGGAAAAGTCAGAAGACTCGTCGATTTTTTCTAAATTAAAGCCAGGTTTTTGGAATTCATTTCTTCTCTATAACAAGGAAAACACGGCCTGGGAGCAGACCTCCATCACGATTACCTATTTTGAAAGTATCATTCAGCCCTTTTTGCAATATGACATCGAGGATAAGGTGCGATTTCGGGCTGGCGCTGGGCTAGTGATTCCCATGAATCAAGAGCAGCGGTTGCGTTCCGCCTATCCGTTCTTACAATCCCGAATTTTTTTGAGCAAAGAGTCCACTTTAGAATTAGGAAGTTTGACCGCTTCTCACGATTTTCCAGCCCCTATTTTGGATCCGTTGACTTCATTGCTCCCTCAGATTCGCTTGGGTGACAGCACTCAAGTTCCTATTAACTATGAGACGTATCCGATAACAGGAAAACTCTCCCACGGGCTCTACGAGTACGGCATGTCATACCGGTTTGGAGGCGAGGCCCAATCACGGGGCGAGCTCTATATCAACTGGCAGTTGCAAGATTCCACTAATCACCGCGAGCGTTTTGATGTGGGACTGACCAATCGCGAGGAGATTGCCTCGCTGCCCCTCTATTTCGCCGCCCACTACTGGCACAACGGTGGCCATGAAAATTCTCATCCGATTGAAATTACCGAAAACTACACCGCAGCCATTGGACTGCGGACCGATAGGTTCAATGCGCTCGCTCTTGGCTCCCTATTTTTTGGGGATCGAGGGCAGCCTTCCACGGCACGTGCAGGAACGGCACTTTATTTCGATTACAAAATCGATTGGGGTAAATGGTTTTTCCAGCCTGCACTTTTTATTTCAGACGAGCTCAGAAATCGCTCCAATAAATATATCTCCGTGGAAGGGGATCCCTTTTTCCGAGTTCCCTTTTACGTCGGCCTCAATATAGGCAGACGGTGGGAAATTTGGAAACAATGCGCACTTGATCTTCGTTTCGTAAACGGAATGTTCCAACGGTTTGCTTTCGAGAAGTTCAACCCGTTTGCAAATTTTCGTTACGATCAAATGGTTCACTTTAACTTTACCTACGTCTTTGGCGGTTAAATTTTAATAGGAGCGAGCCTTGAAGCAGTTCTTTGGGTTCTTGTTTTTGATCCTGACTTCGGTAGCTCAGGCTTCCTACACTGACAATATTTTTGAGGAGGTGCCAGAAGCCAACGACTCGCTCACGTTACATTCCCGCGGCCTTCTCAGCTACGGAGCGCATAGCAATACTTTTCACCTTCGGCATTTTTTCTTACGGGCCAACTATCAAAAAGAGGGGCTACAGTTTTTTACCGTGCTCAACGGCTACGCCGACACTCACAATCCGGCGGTTTCTTACACTTACTCGCTTAACAACATTAATCTCTACGATTACGGATTTAACTACCGTTTTTTGGGAGGCTTTTTCTTTTCCCCTCGCGCAGCGGCCACCTATCGTGAGGATTACGAAACCTTTCTCTCCATGACTGCTTACATTTGGGGGAGTCCTGCCGAGTTCGATCCGGTAAATAATTACTTGCTTGTCCATCGTGTTGGCCCTGGCATTCGTCTCGGTTATTCGGGAGACCGGTTTGAGGTTGGTTACTCGCAAGGAGATTTTCGGCACACTATCCCCGCTGGTTTCCTTGCCAAATACCGGTTTGATGATTTCTATCTTCGCGCCGTTTACCTTACAGAGTATTTAAGCGCGGCAGCATTCGATCGTAGCTCTTTGCGACGCCGAGTGCAGCTAAGTGGTGCAGGTCGGTACCCGCTGACTCCCTTATTCACGTTGGGTTATCTGGGCGAGGTCACTTTTCTCGATGACGGGCTATGGCGTTTTCGTTTTGAGCAGGCCATGGAACACAACGACATCACGTTGGGCATTCGAGAATTGTTTCAAAATCGCGGCAACCTGGTAATTGAAGCCAGTATCAAACGAAGGCTCGCTAAAATTGCCTCTATCGGCGTTCAGTACGCCACCACGGGCGCCTGGTATCTGGTAGGAAACGTCGATTTCTAATTCTGCTTTTTTCCTTAAAATGCAAAGATTTACGCTTCTATTGACACGTCGTACCTAAATTTGATTGATAGTAGCGGCACCTATGGTTTTTGGGAGTGTGGATGAAGTTCGCAATCATTGCCGGTTCTTTAATATTATTTGCCACTTACGCCGTTCCTTGCACCACGCTTTCTATTCCGCAAAGTAGCCAAAAATGGATCCTCAAGAGTTATGACTGGCACCAATCGCATGGTTCGGCCTTGGTCAATCCTCGCGGTTTAAAGAAAAAAGCGTTCCATCTTCGCGATCTCAAGTTGGCGAAATGGACATCCAAATACGGGAGCCTAACGTTTAATCAGCACGGTCGGGAAATGCCTTTGGGTGGGATTAATGAGGCAGGACTGAATATTGAAATCATGTGGCTTACGGACACTGAGTATGGCACCGGAAGCTCAGGCGAGTTTATTAGTGAGCTTCAGTGGATTCAATACCATCTCGACCGTTTTTCTTTGGTTAAAGAAGTGGTTGAAAGTGCCCAGAAACTTGGAATCTCAAGCCTTTATGCCAAGGTTCATTTCATGGTATGTGATCTGAGTAATGAGTGCGCCGTCATTGAGTTCCTTGATGGGAAAGTGGTCGTTCATACGGGGAAAGACCTTCCTTCGCCGGTTCTCACCAATAACAGTTACGAAAGCTCCTACAGCTTTCTCAAAGGCTTTACTGAGTTTGGCGGAAAGAAAAAAGAGAGCGAAGCGAGTTCGAAAGATTCCTTAGATCGCTTTGTTCGAGCTTCCCTTTTGTCCAAACGCTACCAGGCCGAACGTGCAGCGGCAGTCCCTGAGGTTGAGGTGTTCGCCATCCTAACGAAGCTAGCGCAGGGGGATTACACTAAGCTAAACGTCGCCTACGATCGCGCGGCTTCCCTGGTTTATTTTCGGACTCTTCTCAAGCCCGGCATAAAATCAATCGACCTCACCTCGTTTAATTTTGCGTGCCGGAATGGGGCTAAGATTCTCAATTTGAATGCGTTTAAAGAGGGCGATGTTAGCCGAGACTTTGAAGCCTACACCACCCCCTTAAATAAGAAGCTTGTGGAAGAGGGACTTACCGAGATCTCGGCAGCACTGCCCGAAGGCGCAATGAAAAAGCTGGTGTCGTATCCAGAATCCTTAGTCTGCGAAGAGTAGAATCTCACTGGAGCCTTCTAAATGCGGCAGCGACAATGGTTATGCGGCGACAGATGGGCACACGCACGACGTCGCCGTAAGCTGCGCATAATCGAATACAGTTTTTCAATATTCGATTTTCTTAGATCAGTTTCAAAAATTTTAGAGCGTAGCGCTGCCAAGCGCCTTCAAAGCGTTCGCGCGGCTGGGTGACTGCCTGGCGCAATTTTCCGGTCTGGAGAGTTTTTGCATTTCGGGCCGGCATTTCATTCCAAAGGGCAGACGCCCCACCCGGCATGGCGCTTTCCATTCCGGCCAGGGCTCTGGCATAGCCCACGGTGAGGGGAAGTCGTACCCAACCATCCACGAGAAACTCCGCAATCTCCCCTTTTTCGCCCGCCGTCAGATCTTGGCTTAAGGCGATGGATTGGCCCCAGTCTTCTAGAAACGGGGAAATGGGCAAAAGGAATTTGGGGGAACGACGCAGGCACCGCGGGCGTCGAAGGGCAAAGTGGCGGTGGTTCTCAATGGCCATGTGGGCTTTGTTGAGTTCGCCCGCTTCAAAAAGTTCGTGGGGGAGGTCGGCCCTATGCTCATGGCCCGCCTTATAAGCGGCCTTTTTCAGCGGGCAGTCGTCGTCTAGTTCCCATTGATCAATCACCCGATCGAGATCTCCTAAATTGTGGGCGATCACCGTCGCTGCTCTGTGTAGTCCAATACCGTCTTTTACCTGTTTGAAGTCGGCAAAGATCTGCGCCTGACGGTGAATTTCATTTACAACCATTTCTAAAATCCGTTGCGAGAGATCTTTTTCCAAATGAGCAGCTGCAGCGTAGGCGGCAACCACAGTGGAAAACCACTCGCCCTGATGGCCACTCATAAATTCGCCTGAAACAGGGGAGGTGGCGAGTCGAGTAGAAACGCGGGTGTAATCCCAAGATAAACTTTCCAAGACCAACTCCGCCATCTCTAGTCGGGTTTGCAAATTTAAGGGCGGCTGCCAGAGTTTAAAGCGGATGTGAACGTCGACATCCGTAGGAACAAAAGTAGCTACTGTGGCATGGTGGGCAAACAGACAAAGGCGAAAGTAATCAAGATGGCTAATGTCCACCATGATTGTCGGACTCACACGAGCGGAGAAATTGCGCAGCCATTGCAAATGAGGTTCCCGGGTGGCGAACGTCACCGTAGGATCGAAGAGAAACGGGGCCGTGTTTTGGACCTGTTCTAACAGGATTAGCGCAGGAATTCCTCGTCTTGTAAAAGGTTCGGCCTCGCCAGGGAGGGTGGCTAGCTGGGCTAGGATGTGTAGAGGGGTCTCCATTAGCTTTTATAAAATGAGGGCAAGGCCCGGCACGCCATGCAGGGCAGTCAGGATGTCATGAATCGCCTGGGCATTTTTAACCTGGGCCTCTATGGAGTAGGAGATGTGCTTTCCATTGGCCGATAGGCGTGTGCCCACCACCTTAACCTCAGTGGAGTATTGGGAAATTGGCCCTAAAAGGGACGCTTCCGAAAGCAGGCCATTTTCCCCAACCAACTTAAAAAGATACGGGCCAGGAAAAGTATGGGTCGATTCCAGCAGTTCGATAGGGGGATGCTTCATACGATTACTCAGAAACCTTAAAGGGGGTCTTACCATCCTTTTTGCCAGCTCAAAAGAGCCCCTTTTTAGGGGCGAATTGCGCCAGAATCTAAAAAAAGGGGAAACGATGTCGCCAAAAAAGGGTTACACCGTCTTCCCTTGTACGTACAATCGGGTCCAATTTTTGATTTGAATCGAAGGAGTGACGCATGAAATGGGGCAAACGAATTGGTATCGGCGTGGGCGTGGTTTTTGGAGCCTTATTATTGGCCATCCTCGTCCTTCCCTTTGTTATCAATGTGGACAATTACCGGCCGCAGATTGTGGCGGCGGTAAACGATCAAATAAATGGAAAACTGGAGTTGGGAAAACTGAAACTCTCACTTTGGGGTGAGATTAAAATCGAGGTGGATGGCTTTAGCGTGGCAGATGCCAAAGGCTCCCCGATCGTCTCCGCCAAGGACGTCTATTTTCATCTCGCTTTTGCCTCATTGTTCTCGGGGAGTCCTGTCCTCACTTTCAAAATGAAACATCCTGAAATCCGGGTGATTAAAGATAAGGCGGGCAAACTCAATGTCTTGGGCTTAATGAAGCCAGCGGTGGTAGCCTCAGCGGGGAAAGCTGAAACTCCAGGGGCGACTTCCAAGCCAATGGAGCTTCCGGCGATTGCCGCGCGAGCCGCTCTTGGCGTGGAAATGCAAGAGGCTCAGCTTTCCTACCGGGATGAGGCCACAAAGTTGGTCTCCGAAGTCAAAGATCTCAACCTTCGGATTAGAAATATCTCACTCACCAAACCTTCTGATTTCGAAATGTGGGCATCACTCGACACACGAATGGGGAAAACTTTGGTAGTTAAGGGACCAGCCAAAGTGAGCGGAAAGTTAATTCCTAAGTTTAAGGGTTCTGAATTTGAAGAAGGGACTCTTTATATGCTGGCCGACCTAGACGGAGTAGGAATCTCCCTTCCGGGTCTGTTTGAAAAGAAAGCGGGGCTGGCTACCAACATGGACATGGGGCTTCGCTTTACAACCAAATCAGCGCAGATTGAAAAGCTAAAGGCCGCCTTTTTTAACATTGTGATCACTGGTAACGGAGAACTTTCTAACTTAGACACCACGCCATCGTTCAAAGTATCGATGAAATCAAATGACGTGGATCTGAAGCCGTGGTCGGAGTTGCTTCCCATGCTCAAGGAATTTGAGCTTGGGGGAATCGCCGGGCTGTCCGCGCAAGCCTCGGGTACTGCGGACGTGCCTCAATATAAAGCGGACATTTCATTTAAAAACATTACGGCTAAGGCCCCCAATCTTAAAGCGCAGCCGCACTTAGATGGCGTGATCAATATCATCACCGATCAGGTACAAAATGCTGTGGTGACTATGAAAGCCCCTGGCAACGATTTGAAAATGGTCGGCAAAGTAGTTTCTTTCAAACGTCCTAAGATCACCCTTGAGGTTACCTCTTCCGGAATGGATCTCGATCAGCTAATAGACTTTCCCAAGCCAGTCGCTGCGGCTCCTGCGGGTAAAAGCAGCGGGACCTCCGCGGAAGGAACTGCGTCTCAAGAGGGGGCAGCCAATTTCGATGCAATGTTAGATCCCATGCGGCAAAATGATATTTTAGTCAGTGCGGCTCTCAATGCGCGAGCCAACCTTGCTTTTGTGAAAGCCAAAGGGATTCGTATCAGTCCTCTGACGGCATCGCTGTCGATGAAGGATTTAAACTTGTCGTTAGACTCCTTCGCAATGGGAGTTTTTAACGGCAAAATATCAGCGACAATGCAGGCTGCTCTTAAGCCGAAGACTCCGACCTACCGAATCAAAACAGAAGTCACCGGACTCGATCTCCAAAAGGCAGTGGAATCGCAATACGCATTATTTAAGAACACCGTGATCGGCCAGGCCAATTTTAAAATGGAAGGCACTGGCGCCAGCTTCAATCCGGATCCAGCTAAAAAGAACCTTAACGTCCGCGGAAATATGAGGGTGAATAACGCTACCTTTACCACTATCGATGTAGGTAAGATGGCTTCTGAGGCGATCAATAAAGCGGTAAACGATTTGGGGCAAAAAATACCGGGGCTTAAGGGAAAAACGATTCCGCAAATTAAAACGGAAACCGGGTATGAATATGTAGCGTCCGATTTCAGTATTGCCGGTGCAAAATTTTCTGCGCCAGATTTCGTCGCAAAAGCGCGCCCCAACAAGGGAATCGATTTTAACGGCTCCACTGAAGTCGGTTTACTCGACTTCTCCTTAAAGGCCGCTTGGGAATTGGTGGACACCTACAACATCACAAAGGCCCGGGACCTTTCCGTA
>JAYVQZ010000319.1:0-6116 GCA_043776735.1 Deltaproteobacteria bacterium
CTTTATGCGTTGCCCCAAACGGCGGGGGCAACGTCAGCCCTCTACCGCTCCCTCATAGAGGCGGGGCTTTGGAAAATTGTGTGGGCCGTGCTTGCCACCCTACTTTGGAGTACCGCCGTAAGTGATATTGCGCAGCATGCAAATGTCCTCACGGCGATTTGTTTCAACATCATTCTGGCTGGCTCTATGGTTCTCACGCCCTTCGTCGTTCATGCGCTCGCGGGAAAAGGGCTTTCTGCGATGGCTGGAACCTTCGGAAGTGTCGCCATTGGCGGAATTGCAACCCTAACCCCTATGGCGGCCGTGGGAACGACTCTTAGAGCCGGTAAGAAAATGTATAACCGGACGCTCAACACCGCCGATGCCCTCACCCGAAAGCACTTCCCCAAGACGAATGAGGTCGTAAGGGCCACACCGCGCTTTCGTGTTCCGGAGAAACCGCCCCTCTTTGAAAAGAAAGATAAGGATAAGGAGAAAAAGAAATGAGATTTACCGAATTTTGGGCAGAAATTCTCTCTCAAAACAACGCGCTTAAATGGGGATTGGTTTCGGTGTCCATCATCTGCGTCGCTCTAGCGACGTGCTTGATCTCAATGGCCACAAAGGAGCCTCTTATCATTGAAAGGGCCTGTTTCGACAAGGCACTAAATCCGGTTTCCGCCAGGCAGACCGATGGGGAAGTCGAACGCTTCGTGCGGGTAGCTCTATCGAAACGCTTTGATACCGATGCACTGGATGCGCCGGTTTTTATGGCCGCTGATGAATACGCCACACGCCAAAAGGAAGTCGAAGATTTCTCCAAAAAGGGAATATCTCAGCGTGTGATTGTGAACACGGTGAAGGTTAGCGAGAAATCCGTGGCGGTGGACGCCGACCGCATCCTTTCCATCGGGAAAATTCGGTCTGCCTTACCCCTTCCTCTCATTCTTAAACTGAAAACGACGGATCGATCCATTGGCAACCCGTATGGCCTGATTCTAAGTGACGCTGCGGTCGTTTCCACAGAGGAGAAAAAGCGATGAAAGTCTCAATGATACTTTTTATATTTCTTGGGCTATCGGCGTTTGCGACAAAGGCTCGGACGGTCTACCTCTCTGAAACTGATATGGCCTCCATTCGTGTTGTGCCGGGCAGAAGTACCATCCTGAGTTTCCCGATAAAGCCAAACAAAGTGATTCTCGGCAATCAGGGAATGTTCGCCGTCGAGTATGTCGAAAATGACCTGGCTATAGCAGCGCTTCGTGGTGACGCCAGAGGGAATCTTTTTGTCTACATGGAGGGGCGCCGATTTGCTTTCGACCTATCGACAAAATCGGCATCAGGAGACGAAATTATTCTCGTGCGGGATTTGGTTGAAAAACCGGTTAGGGGGAAAAATGAAAAAGGATCTACTAAACGATGAGCCGCAAGTGGTTGCGGTTCAAGACGACGGCGAAAACGAGCAATGGGGTCGCCACAGACTCTTCTTTCGCGAAGGCGGAAAGTGGAGTCTAAAAACCAAGGCCGTCGGCGTAGTAGCGGCCGTCGTTTTTGCGGCCCTGGTCCTTCCTCAGTTCTTCATGGAGGACAAGTACGCCCCTGCTTCCGTCGCCGCTAAGGCAACTCTGTCGGCTGATCCTTCTACCCAAGCCTCAACCTCCGATCTTGAGACGTACGATTCATTTAAAGGCGCGTCAAAGATCCCCACGCGCCGTTCAAAGAACCAACGATTTACCGCTCCCCAGGTAGTGGGTCGCCCTAGAAATGTGCGTATTCCTCCTGGCGCCATGGTTAGTGCAAGGCTCGTCAGCGGGGCTTCCAACGGGCTCATTCGTGCGGAACTCACGGAAGTCCTCTCTCAAAACGGCGAATCGCTTCTGGAAGAAGGAACGGTCTTAGTAGGTCAGGGAAGCTCAAACGAAGAGCGCTTGATGGTGGCCTTTAGCCAGGCGGTATTTCGAGACGGGACCGTTGCCAACGTTCAAGCGCAGGCGTGCGACAACTCCGATAAAATCGTCGGACTTAAAGGGTCAAAGATTGGAAACAAGGTGGTCAACATCGCGGGCAGCATCGGCCTCGGTTTCGTAGGTGGTTTCTCGGAAGGGCTTCAAGACACGCAGGGACAACAAGGAGTCGCTATCCGGCCGCCCTCATTAAAAAATGCGCTGCTGAATGCAACTGCCACTACAGCCCTAGAACAATCAAAGAACCTAATGTCAGATCTCAAGGAGCAGCGCCCGGTCATCGAGGTGCCGTCAGGTGAATCGATTTGCGTTATTTTTGGAGGTGGCATGTGAGTAAACCAAAAAGCCCTGGAATAAATTATGTGGAGCTAGAAAAGAATACCCGCGTTTTCCTAACCAATGTCGGCAGACCATTTCGTGAGCTTTACGACGGTGGGAAATCCGGCACACTGCCCTGGCATTGGTGCTTCGGCTTAGGAATTGTCCTCCAGCTTGCGATCTCTCTCCATTGGGATTTTGCTCTGCTTAAACTAATTCACCGGGAATGGATCTATCCGACAAACCAAGTATTGTTTCGTTGTTACTACTTCGGCACCATCTTGTCTCCGTTTTGGATATGGGCGATCTATAAGTCCATCCTCAAACAACGGTTCCTTAAGAAACTCACGGAGACCTTTCAAAGCATTGGCCTGAAGAACGGATTGGGAAGGCTCCCCAATTTCGTATTCGATAGGGCATTAGATTCACAGACCAGGAAATTACGACTATCGAGAGCAGGAATATCGCCGACAGAATTTGAGAAGAAGAAGGAAGATCTCGCCAGCGCCTTGCATGTCTACGTGGATGAACTGCGCGAGAACCGCACGCAAGGAACGATGGATTTCATTTACGGCCTGGAACCCATGCCCCTGGAATTCAGTCCGGAGTCCTATTCGTTTCTGAAAGCTAACAAATTTCTAGTCGGTACGACTCGCTCTAAACAATACGTTGCTGACTTAAGAGACACTCCACATCTCTTAGTTGCGGGACAAACCGGGGGCGGTAAATCCACTTTCCTTAGACAATTCGTCACAAGTTTATATCTGAATAATCCGTCCTATGAGTTCTCCCTAATTGATTTGAAGGGCGGTTTGGAGTTTCAGCTTTTTGAGAATTTACCTCGGGTCCAAGTCATCGGAGACGTTGCCGGTTCCGTCTATCTGTTGCAGCAAATAGCTCACGAGATTGCGGCGCGCATGGAACTGCTGAAAGCTAATCGCGCAAAGGACATGGCTGATTTTATCGCTATCCCTAAAGATAAACGGGTTCTTCCCCCAAATTTCCAGGCCAACCACAAACTGTGCCGTCACGTTATCGTCGTGGATGAGGCTGCGGAGCTGTTTTTAGCCGGAAACCATACCTCTTCTTCCGACGTTCAAAGCGCCAGGAAAATTCTCAGTCAGGTTGCGCGCCAGGGAAGAAGTCTTGGAATCCACCTTGTAATCGCGACCCAGCGACCAGACAGTCGGGCGCTTGATCCGCAGGTTAAAGCGAATCTACCCGGCGTTCTCTGTTTTCAAATGGTAAATGACGTCTCCAGTATTTCTGTACTTGGAACTGGCCGCGCCACGGACCTGCCTCCCGTACCAGGAAGAAGCATTTGGAAAAATAGTCTGGACATGGTTGAAGTGCAAACCCCTTACATGACCGTAAATCATGCCGAAGCCCTTCTGAAAGACTTCCGCGAGGAGGAAGTGTCCACGCAGGCCCCCAGCTTACCCAAGGAGCCCAACGAATCCGTCCATAACCAAGACTTAAGCCAAAAGGCCCTGACGAACGGCAGCCATGAGAGTTGATCAGGACATTCTTCTATTTCTGTGGAGATGGAAGCTGGTAAGCGCCAGCGCACTTACTGCGAAATTCTTTCCCCACCTAACCAATTCAGCGGCGAATATGCGAATGGAACAGCTTAAAAAACATAAGCTGATCTTTCCCTATCATCTGAATTCGAAAGAGGCCAAAGTTCTTTGGGGCCTAACGACGAAGGGGTTCCAATTAGCTAAGACTTACCTCCCTGAACTGTCGGAAGATGGTTTCCGTTCAGAGAATCCGTTACATGATTTTTTTGTTACCGCTTTCCACCTTGGCGAATGGCTCACTCACGTCCCCGCCCACTGCGAAGTCTTTAGCGAGCAGGAGCTGAGACGCCTTCACGTAGACGATTATCCGATTTGGGTTCCCAAGACGACAATTCACCGCCCCGATGGTTACTGGAGAGTATCCCTCCCCGAGGGAACTGGCACGATGGCATTGGAAGTGGAGCTGAAACTAAAGTCAGCCACCAAGTACGGCGTTGTGGCGAAATTTTATCGAGATCAGCCCAAGGTTTTCCGAGTGGTCTGGCTTGTTCGCTCTTTGACCATAGCGACAATGGTTCGGGAGCGCCTTAAAAAAGGTTGCGCGGAAAACATCGGTATCCACACGTTTCTTCTCCAAGAAGACTTTGTTCAACAGGGTTGGCAGGCACCGATCATATTTGGATACGAGCAGAGCAAGCCCCTGTCCTTCCTGCTTGGTCATCGTGACAATAAATCGCTTGAAAAATATTTTGTTTTTTCAATTTTGGATACTCGCAAAACTCCTTATTCATTGAAGGCTTGTCCCGCTTTTTCAAAATCGTCGATTTTGCCACTGGGTAGGCATTCCATACCCACTACCTCCACCTATTTTAACCACGTTCCAGAACCTACTTCTCTACCCCTGTCATCTAATCAACTTCCCTCAACAACCAAATCGCGGAGGAAAAAGACATGAAGATTAAAACCATTCACCTACTGCTAGCGCTACCCATGGTGTCCGGATGCGCGAGCATCGAAAGGAGTACGCTACTGGGAGCGGTTACGGTCGGTGCGCTCGGAACCGGAATCGGACTTGCGGCCGAAAAAAGTGCGGGCAGCGCCTTGATTGGCTTGGGCATCGGTGCCCTCGTCGGCGGTGCAATGGGCTTTGCGGCCCATAAAGAGCAGGAAGCCAAGCGCGGTCAAGTGGTGAATCCTCTCATCACAAAGGAGTTCAAAGACAATGTCCCGCCCATTTCCACTCCCGAAGTACGCCGGGTTTGGATACCAGCGAAAGTTGAAGGTAATAAATACATTGAAGGGCACTTCATTTTCGTAATCGACCGCCAAGCCGTGTGGGGGAAATAATGGAAGCACCCTTGAAGCCCAAAGCAAAGGTGCCTTCGCTCTCCCGTATCATTGTTAACGAAGAGAACGGAAGACATCTTCAAGCATGGATCGCCCAGCTACGAGAGTCCTGTCCTGGAATTCGAATCAAGAAGCAGGATCTCGTGAACTGGCTTGTGAGTGAAAAAGGCACTCGGCTCACCCCTGCGGACCTGAAATCGATCAAGGAACGCTTTTTCGGTGAAATTGAGTTGGCCCAGTGGGCCTTGAGCCAACTCAAGGCGGCGAAGGCGCGGAATGAAAAGGTGACGCTCTCAGATCTGATCCGAAACGGAAAAGCAGGTTCATCGGAGGCCTCTCCTAAGAAAAAAAACAAACCCCCAAAAACTCAACCGGAGGCGCCTCAAATTGAGGGGCCTTCTTCAGGACTCGATGATCACAGCTGATTGATTTCGAGTCCCGGGGGACATAGTATGGGGGACGTTCAAAAGCCCACCGGGACAAGCGTTCCCGGTGGTTTGGTCTTTGAAAAACAGGTGTGGTCAGTAGAAGATCTAGCGCGAGAACTAAAAATTTCCCGCAGCTATATCTATAAGCTGATCTCAAAGGACAAAATTCCGTTCGCTAAGGTGGGGCGACTGGTTAGGTTTTCTCCTGAGCGTGTTTACGAGTGGCTTTCAAAAGGAGGCACTCGATGAAACGTAAAGAAGAACCTGTTCGGAATAATCCGGGAATCTACCGGCGCTTTGAGTTTAATGAACTCAAAAATAGTTGGGTTGAAACCGGAAAATTCCGAGCCCTTCGCCGCATTATGGAAGGCGGTCTTTCCCGGAAGGAACAGGCCGTTTTCGGCAACATGGAAGATGCCAAAGCATTTCGCGCCGGACTCACGGAAAAGAAGAGCGGTGGACCTCAGGTCCATAAGCTGTCTTCCGATGAGCCCGATGAGAAATACCTCTTTGGAGCACTGATCGAGGAGTGGAAGTCACTTCATTATCTGCAAATCGAA
>JAYVQZ010000320.1:0-6065 GCA_043776735.1 Deltaproteobacteria bacterium
AGAAACTACCCCTCTCAAAGTTACTGGGGCGTTTACGGCGCAGCCCAGAGTTTGCTTCAACAAGATGGTTTTATCGTAAATCTGTCTCAGCAGAGTAAAGGGGTTCTCGTGGCGTCGATTCAAAAGACCGCAAAACCCAACAAAGTTTTTGACAGCATAGCGGAAATCACTGGCACCTCATTTCGTGAGGGGGACTTCCTCCAAATACTGGTTTCACTTCAGACTATCAAGGAACAGGCGGAGATTCGCGTGAGTGTTCTTCGAGAACAAGAGAATGAATGGACGCAGGAAGATGGCGATGAGATTGGGAATGCAAACTTTTACAATCAATTCTTTAATCGGATTGATAAAGCTATGAGTGCAAAGAGTAATTGAGACTCTCGGGCCTATGGCCCGAGAGATCTTAGTTCACGATTTGTTGCAAGCCACGAAGTGGCGCCGCAGCCTTCTCAGTCGATTAAGGTTTAAGTGGTCGTGCTGACGTCATTGAGCATTGAGCGGATCTTTTCTTTGGGCTGATTTCCTACTAGCTCCTGAACTTTTTTCCCTTGATGGAAGAGAATAAGAGTGGGAATTCCGCGAATTCCAAATTTTGCCGGAACATCCTGGCATTCATCCACATTCACTTTGGCAAAACGGACTTTGCCTTTGTACTCGCCGGCCAGCTCATCCAAAACGGGAGCTAAGGCTCGGCATGGCATGCACCATTCCGCCCAGAAATCCACCAGGATTGGACTATTGTCGGTTTCCACCGCACTCGAAAAATTAGAATCGTTCAAATGCACAATCGCATCACTGGCCATAAAATCTCCTTCAGTTGGACCGAATCACTGACATTTATTATGGGAGCTTTGTTCCTACAGGCAAGTTTTTCCCCAAAAAGGCTCGGTTTTTCGTCCAAAACCTTCCTGAACGTGCCATGAGTGGCGATCCTGGCCCTCAACAAACCCTAAAGGGGTGTTAACCGAAGTTAGTGTCCCCTGGGTGCCCCGTGAGAATTCCCTCCTCTCTTGCCGTCAGAGTTTTACTATGACGGTGGGTTCTTCGTTGGCTCAGGTAGGCTCTCCGCTCCCCGTTCTCACAGTCCTCTAACCAAAAGGAAAAAAATGCGAAACCGTTTTGCCTTTGCTATTGGCTTTGGGTGGTTCCTGTTGCTTCCTTGTTTTCCTCTGCTGGCTAGCCAAAGCCCTGAGGAAAGCCTTACCCCGGGAGTCCTTTGCAGCTCCAGTGACCCCGACTTTGATAAATTCTATTACGCAGAACAGGTGGCCCGATGTACTCGAAATATAGCCACTGCAGAAAAGCAAGCGGTTGCTGACTCCTACGGCGGCATTCCAAAGAGCCAATGGAGCCACTATGAGTTCGACCATTTGATTCCACTTTGTGCCGGCGGTGGTAACGACCAAGGAAATCTTTGGCCCCAGCCAATCGCTGAGGCCAAAGAGAAAGACAAATTAGAAAATCATATCTGCGGTCAAATGAGGGCAGGCAAGATGTTGCAACGGGAAGCCGTTCAACAAGTTCATGACTGGTTTGCTGCAAGAAAAGCCAACTAACTAAGTGCCCCAAATCGTCACCACTGACTTCTGATTTGCCTGACGACAGCGAGTTTTCGGGTAGGTCAGGCTCAAAACGTCTTGGCACGTAAATAGAATACGTAAGTGCTGCATTTCCCTTTCTGGTCGAGAGCCAGGAAGGGAAGGTTTGCAGGAGTGGTGGTTATGAGTTGGCGTAATGTGGTTTTGGCTTTAATGCTTTCCGTGGTTTTGATTTCCTGCGGTAAGAATGATCCGATCGTTCCGTACGGAGGGAACTCGGCTCCTATTCAAGCGCCCCCTCCTCCCAACTACACCCCTGGTGGCGGCTACGGTGGAGGCTATGGCCCCGGTAATGGTGGCTACGGTGGCGGTGGATACTCGCCCAATCAGTTTTTTCCCCAACCGCAGTTGGGAAATTTTATGCCGCAGATGCCCCAACAGCGGCCTCCCCAATTTTACCCTTTTGTTCCTATCGATAATTACATGCGCCGCGATCCTCGCTTGCAGCAGTATTGGCAGCGATACTGGCAACAATGGCAGGGTTACGCTCAGCAACATAATTACAGCCAGTATAATTTTTCCGCTTTCTGGTTTGATTACAGTTCCCGCCAGTGGGGCAATGGGCAGTGGTCTCAGATATATCAATATTTCGATTCAAATTTTTATTATTGGACTCAGCCTGGCATCCAGTTCACTACGGGCGGAAGCCGCTCTCCTGAATATTTTTGGCAGAATTGCTCTGGCTTTCCCATGCCTCAGTACGATTTGTGCGATTCGGGTTGCTAACTTAGCGTCCCTGTCCACTGACCGCTCGATTAGCTCCCCCAATTGAGGGGGGAGCGTGACTCACTCTTCGCCAACTCCTTGACGCGGTCACAGAGATTCTGACGGCGATATAACAAAAACCTGTATTGAATCCAGTGCTGGTTTTGGTCCTGTATTTGCACTAGACTAAAAGAGTCCCCTTTCTCCACCATTTTTTAATCCCAAAAAATAATACGCTATGTCGATACAAAGATTTCGTGGCGCTACTCTTGAAGAGGCGCTTGTGCAGGCGGAAGCTTCGCTTGGGCAAGATCCTCTAATTTTATGGCAGGAACGTGATCTGAAAACCTGGTACGGTCAGACCTACTGCGAGGTCTTAGCGGCACGCCGGGATTCAGTGAATGACTCTGAGCCTCGTGCGTTTTCTAATTCCAATTTAAAAAGAGTTACCGCACCCTGGCTTTCTCCCTTCGATTTGCGTGAAACTCCTGCGTGGGTATTTTGCGGGCTAAACGGCGCTGGCAAGACCACCGCGATCGTAAAATTGGCCGCCGCTTTAAAAAGGTCAGGCATTGCCCCACTTCTAGTAAGCCGCGATGACCGCAAATTGTCAGGTTTTGCGGAATTAGCCAATTTTTCAAAGGCCCTTGATGTCGATTTCACGATAGATAAACGAGTTAGGCCAAGAGAGAAGAAATTTATTTTGGTCGACACACCCGGGTTTGAGTCAATCGCACTTGATGCCCTAATGAAAATATGGCGAGAGATACCCCATTCCAAGTCCGTACTTGTCATCGATGGGACGCAGAAGATGGCGACAATTCTAAAATCCCTTGAGGCGGTGGCACCTGAGCGCTGGGACGCGTTCGTGGTAACCCGCTGGGACCTCAATGAAGATTGGGAGTTGGTGGAACAGATTCATAGGATGACGTCGGCAACCCTTTTGGGAATTTCACAATCCCCTAGGCTGGACGTTCCCTTTCTCACCCGTGACCTGTCTATGGCCACAGAGCCCAGTCCATTGTCGCAAGAAGTGACGGTGTAATTTTCGAAAAATTTCAGTCTAATTTTCCAACAACTTGTGAAGTAGAGAGAGAGGACAAATGCCAACAGTTAGCAAAGTAGTAAAAAAGATCAAGCGCATTGATAAGAAAACCAAAGAGAAGCTTATCCTGGAGTACGCTCCACTAATCAAGTTCATTGCCCAAAAAATCGCGGTTCGCCTACCTTCCAATATCGAGTTTGACGATCTAGTGAGCTCGGGGGTGATTGGATTGATGGACGCCATCGACAAGTACGATCCCAGCCGCGACAACAAATTTAAGACCTATGCGGAGTTTCGCATCCGGGGAGCTATCCTTGATGAATTGCGGGCCCAAGACTGGGTTCCTCGTAGCATTCGAGAAAAAGCAAAGCAACTCGAGCGTGCGCACTTGCGTCTAGAACAGCGCATGGGCCGAGTGCCCACTGAGGATGAGGTCACAACTGAGCTCAATATTTCCAAAGATGAGTACTACGATCTCTTAAATCAAGTGAAGTCGGTATCGGTCTTTTCCCTCGATGAAGCTGGCAGCTTCAATAGTTCGGACCGAAAGAGCATTCTTAGCCTGCTTGAAAGCTGTAAGGTGCCGAGTCCGATCAATGAGCTTAATATTAAAGCGGTAAAAGAGATCGTCACCAAAGCCATAGAAGCGCTCCCAGAAAAACAACGCCTAGTGTTAAGCCTCTATTACTACGAAGACTTGAACCTCAAAGAGATCGGGGACGTGCTTGATGTCACCGAAAGCCGGGTTTCCCAACTGCACACACAAGCGATACTATGGCTACGGCGCAAGCTTCGGTCTTACTTCGATTCCGAGGATGCTGAAGCGGCGTAAGGAGGATCATAAGATCCGTGTCTGAGCCACAAAGCGAAATGGTTAGCGGATTTCTTGCCCACCTCTCTACGGAGAGAGGTTTTGCCCAGAACAGCTTAACCTCCTATCGTCTCGATCTTGAGCAGTGGGAAGCCTTTCTCCTAAAAAAGAAAACACCTGCGACAAAAGCGACTCTTGACGACGTCCGCGAGTTTTTAGCGGGATTGCGACGTCGTGAAATTTCGCAACGATCGTTGGCTCGTAAACTCTCCGTTCTTAAGCAACTCTACCAGTTCTTAGTTCGAGAAGAGCATACCGAGGTAGATCCCACTGAACTGGTTTCCATTCGTATTAAGGAAAAAAAACTTCCTAAGCACCTTTCCGTGGCCCAAATGGTGGCGCTATTGGAATCCATTTCTACTAACTCAGAATTGGGTTTAAGAGACCGCGCCTTATTTGAGCTGTGGTATGCCGTCGGGGCTCGCGTATCCGAACTTTCCAACCTTAAGCTGACTGACATCAGCCCGGAAAAAAGGCTGGTAAAGCTAACGGGAAAAGGGGGAAAAGAGCGATGGGTTCCCTTTGGCAAAAACGCCGAAGGGTGGCTGATTCGCTACAGTGATGTCCGCCATCATTGGATTGCCCGATGGGATAAATTGGATGAACCCTTTTACTTTTTGTCCACCAGAGGGACCAGGCTTACCCGCCAGGCGATGTGGAAATTATTGAAGCGCTACGCGGAAAAAGCAGGGATTCCCAGGAAAATTTGGCCTCATATGATCCGCCACTCCTTTGCCACGCACCTATTGCGCGGTGGAGCGGATCTCAGAGTCGTGCAGGAACTGCTAGGGCATAGCTCAATTGCCACTACTGAGATTTACACCCACCTCGACATTCAGAATCTTCGTCTGATGCAGCAGAAGTTTCACCCGCGCAGATAGCGAATTTTAAAACGGTTGAGACTCCCGGACCTTCGGTCCGAGAGATCGTGTTTTTCTGATTTGTCACAAGCCCGCCAGGGCCGGGCGGCAACCTCAGTCGGAGAATGGCTCGGACGTTCGCAGTGGCTCGGGTGGTTGAGACTCTCAGGACCTACGGTCCTGAGAGATCATATTTCAGTCTGTGGAGAACTAAGGCAGCTCCTAAAATTTAAGCTGCTGTTGAATTTTCCCGGACTTTTGTAGGCCACTGACCCATTGAGTGATGAACTCGGTCTGATAAGCCGTCTCTTGGGCTCGTTGCGCCCCTTCCAAACTTTTGTCCTTATCGCTCTCTTTGGGGTTTTCTACCGTACGCAGCTTTACGAAGTAAAAAGACTCGCCCACCTGTACCAGTTTTGGGCTTACCGGCCGTGCTGTGCTGAGCTGAAAGACGGTGTCAAGGAGAGGGTCGGCAGCTCCGATTCCAGGAATATTTCCCTGGGAAAGGGCAAACGGACCAGTCTTTTTGATCTCTATCTTTTCTGCCTTGAGCGTGGGTTCAATGGACTTTCCCTCGGCCATAGATTTTTCCCACTCTTGCCGTTTCTTCTCGCCAAAGGTTTTTTTGTTTTCAGCGATCAACAGAGACTCGGCGATCTTTCGTTTTACTTCGTTAAGGGAATAAGCCACTTCGGGTTTCTTCTCTTTCACTTCAATAATGAAATGGCCAAAGGTGGTTTCAATCGGTGAACTCACTTTCCCAGGAGCTAGCTTATCGATTTCAGCCTCTAACGTGGGTTCCAAGGTTCCCCGGGCTACCCAGCCAACCTCGCCCCCTTTTTTGGCGTACTCATCGTCAGATCTCTTTTTGGCAACCTCTCCAAAGTTAGCGGCGGTCACCTCTTTTGCGATCGCATCGATCTTCTTTTTTGCCTCGGTCTTTTGGGTATCTTTAGCCTGATAAGGAATTCCTATACGGATCTGGC
>JAYVQZ010000321.1:0-6060 GCA_043776735.1 Deltaproteobacteria bacterium
TTTACTCGCCGAGCGCTTTCTACAACAGCCGTGCCTTTATAAACATCCACGCCATTCATCTTAAGGAGCTGTCCCACTCCGCCGGTTAGCTTCTTAACAATTTCACTTTTCCAACCCTGCATTTTCAACAAGTCATAGGTCACTTTTGGCGCTTCAATTCCAATTTCAGGAAGTTCATTTTTGATCTTCCAATATTGGTTTGAGGCGTAGATAAGTGCTTTAGAAGGAATGCAGCCCACATTTAGGCAGATACCACCCACGCGTTCCTTTTCGACAATAGCTGTTTTCTTACCCAGCTGAGCCAGACGAATTGCGGCAACATAACCGCCCGGGCCGGCACCAATAACAATGGCATCGTAGGTTTTTTGGCTCACGCGAACACCAGGCGAACTGGGTTAGAGAGATAAAATACTACCCGGTTCATAAATCTTGCGGCATCTGCTCCGTCAACGACCCGGTGATCGACCGAAAGGGAAAGGTACATCATCTCGCGAATCACAATTTCATCATTGACGACCATCGGCCGTTTGCGGATAGCGTTTACTCCCATGATGGCCACTTCGGGATGGTTGATGACAGGCGTCGCAAAAACACCACCTATTGACCCCGCGTTGGTGAAGGTAAACGTTCCCCCTCGTAAGTCTTCGAGTTGGCTTTTTCCCGTTCGAGCACGATCGGAAAGTGTTGCGATTTCATCGGCCAATTCCCACACTGTTTTTCTATCTGCGTTCTTAATTACCGGAACCATAAGGCCGTTTGGAGTGTCGGTAGCAATGCCGAAGTTATGATAGTTCTTAAGAACGATCTCTTCTTTTTCATCATCAAGCGACGCATTGAGAAAAGGGAACTCTTTAAGAGCAGGAACCACCGCTTTGATGATGAAGGGAAGGAAGGTGAGCTTGGCACCCATCTTCTTAGCTTCCTCTTTGGCCTCATGGCGAAGCTTTACCACTTCGGTCATGTCGACCTCTTCCACGTAAGTGAAATGGGCCGCTGTTCGTTTGGAGTGCGCCATGGCTTCGGCGATCTTCTTGCGAATTCCTCGCATAGGAATACGTGTTTCAGATTGCCCGGCGGTAAGTGGAGAACTGAGAGCTGGCATCTTTCCTGATGAGCTAGAAAGGGTCATCCCTGTTGCCACTGAATGCGACGGATGAGGCGTCGAAGCGCTGGTAGATTCCGAGGCCAATTGCACGTCAATCTTAGTAACTCGTCCCTGAATGCCAGTCCCTTTGACCTCCCTTAGATCCACATCCAAATCACGAGCTAGTTTTCTTGTTGCAGGCGTTGCCAATATATTAAAAGGCAATGGATCGTTACTGCCCATCTCCTTTACTTCACGTTCACGTGGCGCCTGAGCGGTTTTTTGAGACGCGGCAGGGGCCTCCGCTTTGGGAACTGCTGACGGAGTCTGAGAAGGAGTTGCCATCACCGGAGCGGCCGCTGCGGCTTTCCCTTTTTCTGCGATTGTGACAAGAACCTTGCCGACTTCAAGTGTCTGCCCTTCAGCGGCGTAAATTTTCTCAATGGTGCCAGCTACTGGGGAGGGTAGCTCGACCGTAGCTTTATCGGTCATCACTTCAACGATAGGCTGATCAGCAGCGATAGTGTCACCTACCTTAACCAACCATTTTACTATTTCGCCTTCGTGAACCCCTTCACCAATATCAGGTAACTTAAAATCCATTTTTGACTCCTACTTCTGCTCTAAAAGTTTTTTACTTTGCCAACGGCCAGAGCAACACGCTCAGGATCGGGCAGATAAACGTGTTCCAGGGTGTACGGGAAAGGCGTATCGAACCCGGTCACTCTGGTTACCGGGGCCTCAAGATGGAGGATCGCCTCTTCGGCAATCAGTGCAGAAATTTCTGAGGCAAAGCCGCAGGTTTTTGGCGCCTCTTGAACGATGACTACCCGCCCTGTTTTCTTAACAGATTCAAGAATGGTCTCTTCATCAAGCGGAACTAGGGTTCTTACATCAATAACTTCACAGCTAGCCCCTCGCGGTTCGCAAAGCTCAGCGGCCTTTAGGCAAACCTGCACCATAGCTCCCCAGCAGATCAGCGTAACGTCAGCCCCCTTTCGAACCACATTCGCCTTTCCCAACTCCACCGTGTACGCGCCGTCAGGGACTTCTCCCTTAAGGGATCGGTACAACCGTTTGGGCTCCATAAAGAGGACCGGATCGTCATCGCGCATTGCTGCTATGAGAAGGCCTTTGGTGTCGTACGGGTTGGAAGGAATGACCACTTTTAGCCCAGGCGTATTGGTGAAATAGGTTTCGCCACTCTGAGAATGATAGTGGCCGCCTTTAATACCGCCGCCGTAAGGGGTACGAATCACCATGGGACAGGTGAAGCCTCCGCCGGATCGGTAACGGAGTTTTGCTACTTCGCTTACGATTTGATCGAAGGCCGGGAAAATAAAATCCATAAACTGAATTTCAGGCACCGGCCGCATGCCGTTGACCGCCATACCCAAGGCCATTCCGATAATTCCGCTCTCAGCAAGCGGGGTGTCCATCACCCGATCTTCACCAAACTCTTTTTGTAAGCCTTCGGTTGCACGAAAAACACCACCATTTTTCCCAACGTCCTCACCCATAAGAACGATACGGTCGTCGAACGCCATCTCTGTTAAGAGGGCGTCTCGCACTGCTTGAAGTAATGTCATTACTGCCATGGAAACCTCTTAAAGTGGAAACGCCTCGCTCGTGTTTTCAAACTTTCCTCGCAACGCCTGTTCTTCGAGCATCGCCTCACGCTGCCTTAACAACTGCGGAGTAAGTTCTTTGTAAACGTCATTGAAAAGGTCCTCGATCGAAGGAGGCGGCTGAGCCTCCGCTCTCTCAACGGCATCAGCAAGCAATGCTTTTAGCTCAGTTTGCAATGCGTCTTGTTGTTTGTCTGACCAAATTTTTTTGTCCGTCAGATACTGACGAAATCGATCAATGGGGTCACGTTTGGCCCACAACTGATAGGTGGCCTCGTCTCGGTAACGAGTGGGATCATCGGAAGAAGAGTGTGGGCCCATCCGGTAGGTAACGCATTCGATTAGCGTTGGCCCTTCGCCGTTGCGGGCTCGATCGGCAGCCTCTTTTGTCGCTTTATAAACGGCGAGAATGTCATTTCCATCAACTGAAATACCGGGCATGCCATAACCGATTGCTTTATCGGCAAAACGTTTAGCTCCAGATTGCTTATTACTGGGCACCGAAATCGCCAGCTGATTGTTGGTGCAAATAAAAATCGTGGGCGTTTTGTAAGCTCCGGCAAATGTGAGTCCCGTATGAAAATCATTTTCTGAGGTCCCCCCATCACCAAAGTAAGTAATGGAAACGTCTTTCTCCTTGCGAATCTTCGAGGCCAAAGAAGCTCCCGTGGCCTGAATCACCTGGGTGGCAATTGGACTCGAAACGGAAAAAAGACGAAGATCAGCAAAGCTATAATGCACGGGCATTTGCCGACCCTTACAAACATCAGCGGCATTTCCCCATAAATTACAAAGCATCAAAAACGGATCGGCTCCTCGGTACAAAAAAACTCCCGGTTCGCGGTAACTGGGAAAGATCCAATCCCGCGCATTGAGTGCTGCAGCGGTTCCTGTCTGAATGGCCTCTTGGCCAAGAGAGGGAAGGTAGAAACCAATACGACCTTGGCGCTGCAAAAGCATGCCGCGCTCATCAAAAAGTCGAGTGAAGTTCATGCTACGGTACATCTTCAACAAAACTTCATTGCTTAACTTGGGATCTTTTTTAGGATCCGCTCGATTTTTTTCATCGAGTACAGTCTCGCAGTCCGTGCGCATGACTCCAGAAACCTTTAGGCCAAGCCCCTGTGCTGTCGCAGACTTCACCGTGGCAGAAGTACGACCATTTCCATTACTGTGAACGGTAGGCGAAGATCTCCTTTTTAGTTTCATTTTTTTCTTCATTGGTTCCAAGCTTCCCAAAGTGTCACCCCACACATTCCGTGTTTCTTAATTTGCTTTCCAAAAATTTCTCACCGGCTCGATAGCTGCTGCGAACCAGTGGACCAGACGGAACAAACCAAAAACCTTTTTGAATCCCCACTGTTTCGAGCTCTCTAAAAACTGCAGGTGTTACAAACTCGTGCACAGGGAGATGCCAAGTAGAGGGACGCAGATACTGGCCAAGAGTTAGAATATTGACTCCGGCCTCTCTCAAATCATCCATGGTCTTCTCAACTTCTTGGCGAGTCTCTCCAAGTCCGAGCATTACCGACGTTTTTGTGGCGACACTAGGCTTTAAGCGCTTTACCTCTTTGAGGACATCAAGCGACTGCTGATAACCACAGCGGCCGTCCCGTACCTTTTGAGTCAGACGTTCAATCGTTTCGACGTTATGTGCGATCACATCCGCTCCACTTTCAACGATCCGAGCGATGGCCGCCTTATCGCCTTGAAAATCGGGGACGAGAACCTCAACCAGCATTTTAGGTGACAGGCGCTTGATGGCTTCCACTGTCTTGGCAAAATGGTCAGCTCCGCCGTCTAGGAGATCATCCCGATCCACCGAAGTAAGCACCACATAGGTCAGGGTAAGTGAGGCCAGTGCGATAGCCACATTCTCAGGTTCATGGGGGTCAAGAGCACCCTTAGGGTTGCCCGTTTTTACGTGGCAAAACTTGCAACCACGGGTGCAAGTGTCCCCCATTAACATTAAAGTGGCCGTTCCCCCGCCCCAACATTCTGCGACATTGGGACAGGCTGCCTCCTCGCAAACGGTGTGCAATTTGAGTTTACGCAGCAACCCTTTGATTTCTAAATACTTTTCGCCGCCAGGTGGTCGAATTTTTAGCCATTCGGGTTTGGGCGTCGTTTGGGTTGAAGCGGGCATAAGTAGTCATGAATTAATAGAAAACCGCGTTTCCGGCAACTCGCGTAGTGGGGCCGAACAAAACAGTGCTTTTTGGCGGTTTCAGGCGCTTCTGACCACACCGTCCAGAACGAAAAGGGAACTAAAACAGCCAGCCCCCTATGCTATAGTTCTGTTTTTTATGGACGTTGCTCAATCCAGAACCCAGTCGGTCTTGAAAGTTTTAGGCGTCTCGCTCGTCGCCAATGTTATTTTGGGTTCCGTAAAGATTTATTACGGAAATACCTCCAATAGCTTGGCGTTTGTAGCCGACGGCGTGCACACCTATTTTGATGCCGTGGCTACGCTGCTCGGAATGCTCTCCGTTTTTTATTCCTCGGCCCCGCCAGATGACGGGCATCCGTACGGCCATTATAAATTTGAGACCCTTTCCTCGGTTTTTCTTTCTTTGATTCTAGGGTTTGCGGCATACGAGATCGGTTCCAGTGCTTTTGCGAGGCTTTCTATTCCCAATAGCTTTCCGACATCAGACTTTAAGGGCATTGCCCTCGTAGCCGCTGCCATTAGCCTCAGCTTTTCTTTAGCCAGGTGGGAAGGAAAGATGTCGAATGTCCTTCACAGTTCTTTTTTGCGTGCCGACTCCATACACAACTACAGCGATGTGTGGACTTCAGTGGGCGTCATTCTCAGCGTCTGCGCTTCATATTTTAAAATACCTAAAGTTGACGCCATTATCTCATTGGCAATTTCCCTCTATTTAATTTATCTCTCGCTCAGACTTCTGGTGGAGAATGCCAAGCCATTGCTTGACGCCCGAGTCATTGATCCCAAACGGGTTGAAAGCATTGCTGAGTCTACCGAAGGAGTCATTCATTGCCACCACGTAAGAAGCCGCGGCGAAAAAGGGAATTACTTTTTAGACCTCAATTTGCATCTTCCCGGAACGATCAGCCTTCACCGCGCGCACGAGATTTCCCATGAAGTCGAAGCCAGGCTTAAAGCGGAGTTTCCTGGATTGGTGGACGTGGTGATTCATACTGAGCCTGACGGCCACCCACCCTGTCGTTAAAGAGACTACTCCTTGGGAATTCTCTTTTCCCAGCCTGACTTCAATGGTCGATCGGAAGTGGCTTTAAAATCAATCTCAGCCCGATTTTCCCTAAGAAACGTTACTTTCTCTTTCGGCTGCTGTTTCGGGGTGGACGATAGCCAAGCGTCCCAAG
>JAYVQZ010000322.1:0-6033 GCA_043776735.1 Deltaproteobacteria bacterium
CGGCCAGAGCGTGCAAGGTTTTATTACTAAATACGAGAAAGGCCGGAATATCCTTTTCCTCCGCATATGCCTTTCTCCAAGCACGTAGGACGTCGGAACGGACCTCGCCCTCAGCCGAGAGCGGGGCTTCGGTTTTACCAGCCGATTTTGCTTTCCTCTTTTTAGCAGCGGCTCCCACTTTCTTAATCGACTCCTCGCGAGTCATAACCGGAGGCGAAACCCTTCGAGGAGAATCGGGATCGCAAATATCGCAATGGCCGCAGGCCTTAAGCCGCCTAGAGTCTTTAAAATAGGTGAGAATTCCGGCATGGCGGCACTCGCCACCTTCAGCAAATTGAACGATAGTATCAAGGGCGCGCCAACGAGCGTTGACGTAAACCGCTTCTAACTTTGCCTGCCCAATGAAGAACGCATGCAGCCCCTTGTCCTTCTTGCTGTAGAGAAGCAAACAGGTAGAGTCGTGTCCATCGCGACCTGCTCGTCCCATCTCTTGATAAAGACTTTCAATATTTGCCGTCATCTGAAAGTGCACCACTAGCCGCACATCGGGGTGATCGATTCCCATTCCAAAAGCATTGGTAGCCGCAAGGATTCGGATGGCACCGGTTTCGTACTCTGTCTGAATCCGATCGCGGGCCTCGGCTGGTAGCCCCGCATGATAAAACTCCATGCCTGAAAAACGGGGGCCAAGTTCCGCAACCACCGATTCGGTTTGCGCACGAGTTCCGCAGTAAATAAGAATTCTGCCCTCAGGAAACTGGCGGATAGCCTGCTCTAAAAAAGCGATCTTTTCTTGATCGTTGTCGCAACCGTCCACCTGATAATAAAGGTTGGGTCGATAAAATCCGTGAATGTGCCGATCAGGCGCATTCAGCTTTAACTGCAGCATGATGTCCTTTAAGACCGGCGGAGTTGCCGTCGCGGTGAGCGCCAGGATGGGAACTTCGGGCTTTATCTCGCGCAAAAGGTCGAGTTTGTAATAGTCCTTACGAAAGTCCGGTCCCCATTGAGACACGCAATGAGACTCATCGACGGCAAAGAGCGAGATCTTTTGCTCCTTCACCCAAGCTGCAAAGCCAGGCTTTTGCACGCGCTCAGGGGACAGATAAAGGAGATAGCTCTTGTGCTCTTTAATCTCTGAAAAGGTCAGGGCTTTCTCTTCGTAGGTCTGCCCCGAGTAAAGGCAGCCGGCAGGAATGCCCAACTGACGCAAGGACCTTACCTGGTCGCGCATGAGAGCAATCAACGGCGTCACTACAACGACAATCCCTTCTCGCGCCATTGCCGGAAGCTGATAGCAAAGCGATTTGCCGCCACCAGTGGGCATAACCGCCATGGCGTCGCGCCCGTTAAGAATGGATTCGATGATGTCCCGTTGCCCTTCCCGAAAGGAAGAAAGGTGGAAACGATCGCGCAGAAGAGTCTCAAGGTCGGTGGTCGAGATGTTTTGATTCACTGGCTTAGGAATAACACTTCCCCAGTGAGTTGAAAAAGTAGTTAGAGAGGCGCGCGCCAATAGTGGTTCTTGACAGGCGATTCTTCAATGAAATCGTTTAGGAGCACGTCACGTGCCGAATTTCCGACACTCCGTTTGAAACCAGTTGGAGGGACAGGATGTCGTCGACTAAACGCGTTATATCAGCTTCTTTTTTTGGGGGTTCCCTTGCGACAACTCTTAGTCCTTTCTTTGATCACCCTATTTAACAGCGCCCATGCCGTGGAACGCCTTTTCCCCGTGCGGGATTATCAGCTCCGACTCCCCGCTATCCTAAATGTGCAATCTGATGTCAGAGGCACGGTGCCACCACTGGATATTCGCAAACAACCGGTCAAAGGCTGGGTCTTGGTATTCATGGGAACTCAATGCCGGTTGGTCCGCGATTATCTCAATCGACTGAGGGAGTGGGCGGAGGATTGGTCCAAAAAAGGAATCGTCGTGGTCGGCGTTTTTTCCCACAAGCATGAAACCTCGTCCCAGATCGCCAGGTTTGCTAACGAAGAACAAATCCCTTTTTTAGTCCTCCACGACCAAACCCAAGAGATCGCACAACTCACACGGGCCCAAATGACGCCAGAGAGTTTCTTGTTAGGAGAGGATTTTCGAATCCTCTACCGTGGCCGAATTGATAACCAATTTGGGTTCGGCCCCCCGCTTCCCAAAGCCAGCCATTCCTATTTAGTCGCGGCTGTGGCATCGACGCTTCAAGGAAAGTTTCCTGCTCCCGCAGTAACCGATCTTCAAGGCTGCTCGATCAATCTGGGAAAGCCCCAGAAAGAGATAACTTTTAATAACGACATTGGACCCTTGATATACCAACGGTGCACCCGCTGCCACCGCGAAAACGAAGTGGGGGGAGAGTTGTTTAAATTCATCTCCTACGAAACCATCGCTCCCCATGCCGAAACTATTGCTGGAGTAACGGAAAAAAGAGTCATGCCGCCTTGGCCGGCCGGAATAGAAGGGAAATTTAGGAATGATTCAAGTCTCGACGCCAATGAGATCTGGATGCTTCGAAAATGGGCCGCAGGAGCGGCTCCAATAGGAGCAGGAACGCTAGCACCGCCGGCGGTAACCTCTAAAGAGGGATTTCGCCAGGGGACTCCAACGGTCATTGTCGCCATGACACCCCATGAGGAACCTACTGAAACCAAATTCTTTCGAGTTCCGCCAAAGTCAGAGGAGGCGGTCCTTCCTTATAAATATTTTCGGGTTAAGACCGATCTCCCAGAAGACAAATGGCTTGTGGCTAGCGAAATAAAATCGCTCGTTCCTGAAGTGGTGCATCACGTGAATGTCTTCCTTATGCCACCACCGCACCCCGATGATTGGATTTTAGAAGGAGGTCTCGCCAAGGCAATTGCCCGCCAAATCGCTATGAAAAAGTTTAACGTGGACGCGGCTAATTTTGATTGGACCTTTCGGTTATACGGCCGCGGCTTACGCCGGCAGTTGCAATTGATCGCTCAGTTCTCGCCCACAGAGCCCGCGCGCTCAATGCCGGATGGCTATGGCTATCTGATTCCCAAAGGGGCTGAGCTGATTTTTGAGTGCCATTACACGCCGACGGAAAAAGAGCGACTGGACAGATCGGTAGTGGGACTGTGGTTTGCCGACAAAGTTCCGGCTAACTACAAGGAGCTGCAAGTCATCACTCGATCTGGTGGCTATATGTCGGAAATTCAAATTCCGCCGTACTCAAAGCTGAATCTAAATCGAAAAATCCATTTTCATGCAGATGCCAAGCTGCTCACCATTCGCCCTCACATGCATATGCGGGGAAAAAGCTTTAAAGGGATTTTGGAATATCCCGATGGCCGCAAGCAGACGCTTCTCCATGTTCCGGACTACGATTACAACTGGCAGAGCAACTACCAGTTTGAGAATCCCATTCTTGTCCCAAAGGGATCCGTCCTTCATTCCATTTACGACTGGGACAATACCGATCGGCTAGGAAATCCTGATCCCAGTAAGCACCTCACTTTTGGGCAGCAGATTTATGACGAGATGGGACTTAGCTTCCCAACTTATAGCTATATCAATCCCGCAGAAACGGATGAGGCAGAAGCGAAGCTGGAACACGACCTTATCTACGACGACAAAGAATAGGCCTCACCAACTGGGGATATGCCCCTTTTGAAACGCTGCGTCTTGCCTGCTCCAACGCGGGTGCTAGGTTCCCCCTCAATCTGTTGGGGGGAACACTATGAAAAAAGCGCTGTTGGTATTTCTGTTCGTTTTCACATTCGGTTTCGGCAGTCGAGAGGCATCCGCGCAATTCGGCTATTATCCTTATGTTCACAATCACGCTCACTACGGTGGCTACTACGGTGGATGGGGTTACTATCCTTGGGTTGGTGCCTCCTATTTTCCCGTGTTTGGATATTCCTATCTGAGCGCTTACTCCTACCAACCGTATTATGCGTCGTTTGGAGCCATCTCGATGTCCAAATCGACGAGGGCTTTGGGCGTGAGTTGGGTAAGCAGCACTTATAACGACGCCGTCAACAGCGCCAATTCCTATTGCGGGCAGACTGACTGCGCACCCGTGGTCTGGGTTCAAGGCGGATGTGCCGCCGTGGCTCGAACAGCCAGCGGCAAAAATTTGGGTTGGGGTTACTACACGGACAAGTACCAAGCCGCCCACTACGCAATGCAAGCCTGTAAACGAAGTGGCGAAGAGGGATGCAAAGTCGCCGCTTGGGTCTGCTCTTTCTAAAGTCGGAATAATTTTTCAAAAGCAAAAGGCCGCACCGAAAGGTTCGGCCTTTTTTTTTCTACTTTTCCGGGTCCGGCAACGGAGGGGACAGTTTAGCAAGCAATTTTTCTAGCATATGTCCGTTAATAAAACGGCCAAACCACATTTCAAAAGCGGCTTCTTGCTGGGTCAAATGTAGGCTGAGCTGATCCAAGTTTCCGGGCGAGGCCTTAGTCACCACTCTAAATCGCTCGGTCCGAACCTCTTCCCCTGAAGGCAAAAGCTGAACGCTGTGGACCGCCTCGTTGATCTGGGTGAGGGAGTGAATCAAATTTGCACGTGAGCTTAGGCCGATTTCACTAACGTTATCCATAACCCACTTCGCTAAGACGTCATTTGATAAGATCGATTGTACGATATGATCCCCGTTTAACGTCCAATTAAAGGAACTCTTTTCACTCGCGGGGTTCTTGAAGATCTCCTTCACAAACCATTTTTCAAAACCTTCTGGGTTACGTAGTGCTTCCTGCGAAACCAGTCCCATCTCTTGGACAGTGCGAAAGGGAAACCACCCTAGAACAGCGAGATTTGCCCTCGCCGCGCGTTCCGCCGGTTCTATAGGGAGTTCCAAGACCGGAGCATAGGGAAATGCAGCTCGTGTCTGGGTGGGAAAAACCCCTTTTCCGCTGGTATGAAATTGAAAGCCGTGCGCTGTGCGCCCATTTTCTAACCAATTCTGAATCAGCGACTCTGAGATATTAGCAAGCGCCTTTGATTTTGGAGTGGCCTGTTCGCTTTCAGCAACATCGCGCACCGTCTCACCTGTCATTAGCTCCTGGATCACCACACCGAGGGGATAGAGATCGTTTCGTTCATCCAACCATTTAAAACTAAGCGCGGTGGGAGAAACATAAAAAGCGGTTCCCCGAATGTGCTGACTATTTTCAAGCGCCTCAGGCTTTGTTGTTAGACCCAAATCACCTATAGCGAGTTTAACTTCACCGTCGGGTGCGATTTTATAAAGAATATTTTCCGATTTCAGATCAAAATGGAAATATCCTGCTGCATGGAGATTTCCAATGGTCTGAATTAACTGTTGCGCCATTTTCATTTTCTGAGAAAAGTTAAGTTTTCTATAGGCGTCAGACTTATAAAAATCTGACAGGGAACCATCGTACTTTGAAAAGGCCTGCACCATAAAAGTGCCGCGTTCGTTGGGGAAATGGTAAGTACCCGACCGTAGGGGAAGGGCCAAACCTTGACGAAGCGGATTGTGATTTAGGTCGGTGAATAACGCTCTATCCTCTCTTTCCTTTTCTTCCACTTTTGTCGGATCATTAATTCGGGTGACTCGCAAAACATGTTTTGCTCCTTTGGGAATAAATACGGTGGCCTGACCGCCTTGGGCAAAGTGATTATCCATGGGATCTGGTCCAAAATCCAAAGAGGGATATCTCATTTTCATGGCAGCAAATATTTTTGCCATGGTTTCGGAACCGACATGGGGACGAGCTACGTTCGGGTGACTGCCCGTGCTCTCCACTGGAAAAATAGTACCGCCCGCAGCGGAATGTGGTTTAACCCTGGCACCGTCCCATCTCTCTTTTCCTGCAAGGGAGGGTAAAGAGAGCGAGCAACTACTAAACTGGGGAAAACCTTGGCGAGAGCCGAATAAGGAAAGTAGAAGAACGGTCAAGAACCCCGCCGCCATCCTTTGATTTTGGGAATTGTTTCTTTTCATCGCACGCACTTCCCCCTGTAGGTCGAAGTAAAATGCATACGACATACCGAATTATTTAATAAATATTTTAGCTACTTAGATTGAGTGGGTTGCTTT
>JAYVQZ010000323.1:0-6007 GCA_043776735.1 Deltaproteobacteria bacterium
TCTGATATCGGTGGTCCAACCGCCAACATGTACGAAATGCGCTGCACAAGTCCTGAGGTAGAATCCAAGTGCCGCCGTTTGAGTTGTGTCCATCCCAACATCTGCCCACTGCTCAATACGAGTCATGGTCCTCTTAAAACTTTGATGAAGAGCGTGCGTATCCAAAAGGGAATTCGCAGAGCCTTTGTGGCTAGCGGCATTCGAATGGATCTTGCCCAGCTGGATCAGGAATACCTTGAAGATCTCACAGCTCACCATGTGGGCGGGCATCTTAAAGTGGCCCCGGAACACGCCAGCGATCACGTCCTTGAAATGATGAAAAAGCCCAGCATCGAAAACTTTACGGGCTTTGCTCGGGGATTTGATAAAGCGACAAAGAAAGCAAATAAGGAACAGTATCTAGTCCCTTATTTTATCTCCAGCCATCCGGGTTCAAGTCTCGACTCCATGATCGAACTTGCCGTATATTTAAAACGAAATGGATACAAACCCGATCAGGTTCAGGATTTTATTCCTGCTCCATTCGATATTGCCACCTGCATGTACTACACCGGAAAAGATCCCTTCACCAAGAAACCCGTTGAAGTCGCCAAGAAGCTAAGCGACAGAAAATTGCAAAAAGCGCTGCTTCAATTTTTTAAACCGGAAAACTATTTTGAAGTCCGTGAAGCCTTAGAGCGAACCGGCAGGCATGACTTGATTGGCAATGGCTGCGACGCCTTGATTGGGCATCAACCACCACGCGAAGCCCTTCAACAACGAATGACCCGGGCCAAACGAGATATCAAGGACATGCACCACCGAATTCCGACTCCTGGAAAAACTGGTGCCGGTTACCGTCCCGGCCGTTCCACTCAAGAACGCCAAGAACGCACTCCCCTCGAACAAACGTAACCACGGCTGAGAATCCCAGGCCTTTCGGCGTGAAAGACCGACGCCTAGTATCTTTTATTTCTTTGGATTCTCTTTGGCTTGATTTTTCAAAGCCGCCAGCACCGCAAAGGGATTGCTGGTTAACTTCTGCTTTGATTCCGAGCCCATGTCTAAACCAGGACGAGCCGTATGCGACTCGGCTCCACTAGGCCGAGGCGGACGAGAACCCTGCCCACCACCAGGACGGCCACCATGGGAAGCCGGGCCACGCGGACGATCTCCGTGTGCACTCTGCCCCCCTGGGCGAGGCCCATTTTGCGGTTTTCCACCGGGACGAGCCCCGTTTGCCGCTTGGCCACCAGGACGCGCTCCGTTTGGCGCTTGGCCAACGGGACGAGCCCCTTGACCCCCTCGATTTTGCTGGGGCGGGCGTGATCCGTCAGCCGGACGGTTGTCTCGACGCGGTTCCCCGCCACCACCACGTTGCTCTCTATTTTGCTGCGGTCGGGGTTCTCTAGATCGCTGCTCCCTTGGGGCACGAGCAACTTGAGGTTGCTTCATGGAAAGCGCGATCTGTTTCTTTTCCAAATCCACTTCAAGCACACGCACCGTCACCCGATCGCCTGGCTGAACCACATCTTTAGGATCTTTTACAAATCGGTTGCTCAACTGCGAAAGATGGACAAGACCGTCTTGATGGACGCCAACGTCTACAAAGGCACCAAAGTTGGTAACGTTGGTCACCACACCCGGCAGCTCTGCACCCACAACGAGATCTTTTAATTCGTGAACGCCCTCTTTGTAGTGGAAGGGAACGAAAGATTCTCGAGGATCGCGCCCCGGCTTTTCAAGTTCGGCCACCATGTCGGCAAAGGTAAAAGCACCAACCTCGGTCTTGATCGTCTCATCTTCGCGCACTAATTTAGCGCCCTCTGGCCCGACCATTTCTTTCATCGGCTTATTCAGACGGGCCGCCAATTTCTCAATAGCAGGATACCGCTCCGGATGAACGCCGGTGTTATCTAAAGGATTTTCCGATTCAGGAACCCGTAAGAACCCAGCGGACTGTTCAAAAGCCTTTCCGGAAAAATAGGGGACCTCAAGCAGGCCAGCACGGGAATGAAAAATTCCTTTTTCCTGCCGATAATTCACGATGCTCTTGGCCAGTCCAGGTCCAATGCCAGAAACTCGGGCGAGCAGGTAAGAGGAGGACGTGTTTAAGTTAACTCCGACGGAGTTCACGCAAGAATCAACGACGCTCTCCAACCCTTTTTTGAGAGCATGAGGAGCCACATCGTGCTGGTATTGTCCAACCCCAATGCTCTTTGGCTCAATCTTTACGAGCTCGGCTAGCGGATCCTGAAACCGCCGGGCAATAGAAATGGCTCCACGGACAGTGAGATCTAGCTCTGCAAATTCTTCACGCGCAATTTCGCTAGCGCTATAAACGCTAGCACCCGCCTCGTTCACCATCTGAACCGGCGTGATTTTGCCTAAGTCCTTCAATACCTGACGAATGAAGGAGGCCGCTTCGCGTCCACCCGTTCCATTGCCTACAGCAATGGCTTCCACGTCATGGTTCTTTAAAATTTCCGACAACAGCTCTTTTGCTTTAGTTTTGTCGTCATCACTCTGTAACTTCATCACATGGTGAGCTAGAAATTTCCCCGAGTTCTCAACAAGCGCCAGCTTACAGCCTGTACGAATACCAGGATCCACACCTAAGACGGTTTTTGGTCCGTAGGGAGAACCGAGCAACAATTTTCTGAGGTTGTTGGCAAATACATCTATGGCGACGACGTCGGCTACTTCGCGCAGCTTACGATGGGCTTCCCGCTCAATCGCCGGGAACACATGGGCCTTAAAAGCCGTAGCGCCAGCCTTTTTTAATAGTTCCGCACCAGGAGAGGTAGGAACCGTGCAGGCAAAGGCTTCAAAAGATGCGGAAAGTTTTTTATCAAACTCTTTATCGGCCGGTTCTCCGACGATATGGAGAGTTAGCTCCTGCTCGATCCAACCACGACGAATGGCAAGATACCGGTGAGTATTTTGCGGCTGTAGCAAGGACTCGACGGGCTCAGAATAATCAAAATACTTAGTAAACTTACCTGCTGGCTTGGCCTTGTCTGTTTTTTGGGCCTGAAGCCATCCCTTTTTCATCACTTCATGGCGCACGAGGGCGCGCAATGACTGCTCTTCTGAAATGCGTTCCACCAAAATATCAGTGGCACCAGCAATGGCTTCTGAGGCCTCTTTGATCCCTTTTTCTTCGCTGCGGAAAGTGTAAGCCCAAATTTCTAGCGTCTGGCCGGAGAGCGGGCTCTCAGTGCCATGGCCGCAATTCCATACCCAGTCAGCTAACGGCTGAAGGCCTGCCTCTTTGGCAAGCATCGCCTTGGATTTTTTCTTTTGCTTATACGGTAGGTATAGATCTTCAAGGGTATCGAGATCAAAAGCAGCGGAAATTTTTTGTTTAAGGTCGGGGTTGAGCTTCTGCTGGGACTCAATTTCAGCAAGAATGAAGGCCTGGCGTTTGGTAACTTCGCCCCATTCCGAATTCAGCTCGATCACCTTTAGGACCGCCACTTCGTCCAGATTGCCCGTCTGCTCTTTACGATAGCGGGCAATAAACGGAACGGTGGCTCCCGTTTCGGAAAGCTTTAGCACCGCTTGGGCGCCATTCCATGGAATCTGGGGAACTCTTTGTGAAAACCAAGTTTCGAAATTCACTACCGGATACTACCTATGCTGGCTCAGAGACCTGTTGGGCGAGATAGAAAAAGAGATTACTAATGTATTTGCGAGCTGAACCGACAGCTCCAAACTTTCTAACGTCCTTGGGAACCTGCCAGAGGACCTCGCAAACCTGCGTCGCCGAATGCCACAATAACCCACCTTCGTCAGAGGGCTTGCGAAATTTACTAGCAACAAAAGAATAGGCATCACTCGACTCGGGCTCAGAGCGAGAAGGACGGCTTAACGCGGTCTCTTTCCTCTTGCTCTTGAGCGCGATGGGGTGGTTTTCGCAGGCCGCAGTGGCAGAAGCGCGGGCTCGAATGCCAGCGACTGTTACCGGTAACTTCTTTTTTGCCATTTCTTACGCCCTACCCACTTTGTCGAAGACTTCTCGGATTCCAAGAAGTTCTCGCACTAAAAGGTCAATATCCTCGCTAGCATTTGTCCGTTTGCCAAGCTGAAATACAGACTTGCCCTGGCTTTGTGCATTCCGAAAAGAAACGTCGGTACGAACCACTATGGGTATCAGCTGGGCAGGGGAAACGTCTGTGACTTCAGTAATGTAGCGATTTGCTAGCTTCTCACGGGAATCATACTTGGACCATACCACCCACACGTCTTGGTCCAAGCTAGCAAAATCTTTGTATATTCCTTTTAGAGATCCTAGGGTGAGCTTCATTCCGTGCACACCATACTCGTCCGGACTCACTGGTATGCAGACCGTATCTGCATAAAGCGTTGCCAAAAAAGTATTATGACTAAGATCGGGAGGCAAATCGAAGACCAAAATGTCAAAATCATCCCGAATAGGTTCAAATAAAGATCGGTAGAACGTTGTGGGGTTCTTAGTACGATGAACCAACTCCATTTCAAGACGGGCGTTCTCTAAAGAAGAAGGCAATAACGAGAAGGTTGGAGTCAGGCTAACCAGCGTCTTTTTGATCTCGGCTTTTCCCGTAATTAGGTCGACGAAGACTTTGCCATGCCGGGGGACTGCCCCAAAAGTCTGAGTAGCGTTGGCCTGCTTATCAAGATCCACCAAGAGGACACGCGCTCCCAGTTGAGAAAAACGAAAGGCCGTGTTGTAGGCCAAAGTCGTCTTAGCAGCTCCGCCTTTTAAACAATGAAAAATTATATTCTTTTTTGGAAAGGTGAAGCCTCCTTCCTCAAGTAAAGAACGGGCGCTTTCTGGCGACAAACGGTGCTGGGCCTCAGGCAGCGGCTCAGCATGTGGTCCCATTAGACGGGCGAGGTCTGAGGCGCGGATGGAGTTTTTGGTCTCTTCTTTCATTGGAAGGGGAATTTTAGGCACATTCCCCAGGAAACACAAACCCCAAGGCGGCTAAAGCGAAATGAGGGCAAAAAAAAGGCGGGTGCGAACCGCACCCGCCCTGTTCAAAAATACGTCGCCGTGTGGCTTAAAATTCCATCGTGTCTTTATCACGACGTCGAATCATGAAGATGATTAGGCCTAACACTAGGGTTACGGTGAGGATCAAAAACAGGTTCTTCATCAGGAAGGTGCCTACGTCGGCGCTCGCCAATGACTTTTTGGTCTCTGGCTTATCCTTCTTGATTTGGTTGATATCACGCTCTTTCTCAGCGGCTAAAAAAGGATCGACGTCATCTGCCTCAGAAACTACCGGCTGCCCAGCGGGTGCGGCAGTTTTTTCAACCTGAGCTTGCACCGTCGTGCCACCTAGTTTTTCAGGAGCCAGCTTTAAGACCTGCCCAGCAGTTACAATCGAGGTGTCTGCGGGAAGATGGTTGATTGTGGCAATTTCAGACCAGCACCGGATGTCACCGTAAAAACGAGCGGCGAGAACCTTAAGATTGTCCCCCTTCTGAACTTTGTACACTTTAAGAATCACGCTGCTCTCTTCGTAAAATGAGTGAAGTTCGCCATCGTCCTTTTTGACCGGAGAGGCATAATGAATTCGATTTCCCGGAATCCAGTTATCCACTCCGCCGTTCCATTTAAGGAGCGCGCTGGCCATATTTCGGTTTCCATAGAGAAGTTCGGAAACTTTTTCCGTATGGTCTCCCGGACGCAAAAAGTAAAAACGGTTTAGCTTGGTTCCCTCTTTATCAGTCGTGACAACAGAAGTGTTTACCTGAGTAGCCACCGATTTTTGAGCCGCGCGGGTATCCACTTCACGCGCGGCAATGCTTTCTTTGGGAGCAGAGATGCTAGCGGACTCTTGAGTAGCCACCGGCTTGACCAACTTGTGTTTGGTTTTTTTGGAGGCGGCCTTCTTAGGCATTACGAAGGTAGGCTCTTGAGAAAGTGAAGGCATACTCAATGAGGAGTCAGCAGAAGATGTACTCAGTGACGAAGTGTCCAACGTGGAATCAACGGATACTCGACCAGAAGGTGTGACCACCTGCTCAGAAGAAG
>JAYVQZ010000324.1:0-5995 GCA_043776735.1 Deltaproteobacteria bacterium
CTGCTGGCGCGGCCGTAGGTGGCAAAGTGGCTTCTACTATCTATCCTGGTCCCAATGTGAATCTGATGATCCTACTTGGGTTGATTGGATTTCTCTCAGGAATGATGCGCACACCATTTACCGCATTTGTACTTGTTCTTGAAATGACCGACCGTCATTCCGCGATTTTTCCTATGATGGTCACGGCCATTACTGGCACGTTGGTGGCCAATGCCATTGATCCCCACTCCCTTTACGAACGGGTGCGAGAACGCTTGATTGCCCAGCTCTCTAACAAGTATGCGTCTTCTGCCGGCAAAGCAGGGTGATCGCTACATACAGAATCTACGAAGACGTGAATGGCGTTCGGGAGTTTTTGGCAGATCCCGATAAAGTTCTTAGGCTCATTTTCAAAAGAAGCGATAATTTCGCCTAGTCGGGCGATTTTATCGACCTCATTCATCTTGTAGAGAAAGTCGTCGCCTTCGCGGGCTGGTTTCATAAAGAGATGCACGTCTTTTTCGCCTGGCACTGGAAAACCATCTCGGGCAAGCGCTTGACGAGTTCCTTTCTCCATTCCGGGAGCATCGCGGCCAGTGAGGTAGGCGATCACAATTTCCAACTTAAAGACCTCGCGGACGAACTCAGCACTTTGGGGATAAGGCGTGTCGTGTTCGACAAAAGGATCCGTAAAAAAGCGGGCCTTCCAAAAGTCCTTGAGATCTTCCCACTGGGCTTTGACGTAGTGATCATCAAGCTGCAGGCCAATGCGTCCAAAGAGGTCGGCAATGGAATAAAAACGAACGTCGGTGCGGAGCTCACGAAGGGCAGTCATCACAGGGTCTCTCGGAGTCTTCTCCTTTAACCACTGCTTCAAAATAACGTGATTTCTTTTGGAAGTATCGTAAAGGGTGCTGTCGAGGTCGAGTAGGACCACCGGGGTCTTCCCCCTCTTTTTTGTGGAAATCACGGACTTTTCAAGAGCATCGAGCAACGAATCGCCGTTATGGGAGGTGAAGCGTGATTTCTCAATCCACGCCTTGCGGGAAAAGAGCGGTTTATGGTTTGGCACCTTCCTAGGTAACTGAAATCGTTGAAAATGGTCAATAAAAACACCTTTTCTCGTTAACAGGGTGAATCTTGGCAATCGGAGGACAATTCGGTGGCCCCATGGTTTTCTAACTGAATTTTGCCCCAAGGTTTGCTATGAAGCGTCCATCCGTAGTAACTGATAGCGGCAAATTTGCCTCAGCGGAGGCGGGAGATTCCATGAAACGCTTCGTGATCGGGTTCTTGTTGGTATTCCTCTGTGTTGCCCAAGCCGCTGAATTAAAACGCCCTGTAATAATGGGTTTTAATCCCGCCGAAAACGCTGAGACTACCGAAATAAACGGTAAGCTCTTTGTGGAGTACTACAAAAAGAAGACTGGCCTTGATGCCAAGACTTTCGTAGCCACCGATTACACGGCTCTTATTGAGGCGTTGCGAAGCAACCAGATCGACTTCGCCTGGCTCGCTCCTTTTAGCTACGTTAAGGCAGAACAGATGGCTAACGCCCAGGTGCTTCTCAAGAGCGTTCGCAAAGGTCAGGCTTTCTTTTATAGCGCTATCATCACTCGCGCCGATAAGCCGTTTAAAACCGTGGAAGACCTCAAAGGCAAAAACATGGCTTGGGTGGACCCCTCAAGCACCTCTGGTCATATTTTCCCCAAGGCAAACCTCTTAACGAAAAAGGGAATTGATGCGGACAAGTTCTTTGCCCGTCAGATTTTTGCTGGCTCCCATGATGCTCTAGTGCTGTCGGTCATTAACGGTACCGTGGACGCTGGAGCTACCTTCTGTAACGATAAAGAAGGAACGGACGGATCTTGGACACAGTTTTTGAAATCGGAAACCGATCGTAAAAAGGTAAAAGTCCTTTATGTCACAGACCCGATCACGGGCGACACCATGGCGACATCCAAAAAGTTTATCGCCGCGCACAAAGATGTCGTAGATAAAACGGTGAATCTTCTGGTTGCCATGGGCAACGATGAAGAGGGCAAAAAGATTTTAAAGGCCCTCTATCGTATTGACTCGATGGTTTCCGCGAAATCGGAAGACTATGACGCGATTCGTGCGGCCGCAAAAGTACTGAAGATCGACTAAGAGATTCCATGGCAATCATCGCGCGAAATCTTTCCAAGAGCTTCGACGGGGGGAAAACCTTTGCCCTCAAAGACGTAAGCGTCGAAGTGGGTTCGGGTGAGTTTATCGCCGTCATCGGACTTTCTGGTGCCGGGAAAAGCACTTTTTTGCGTGCCATTAACGGCGTTCATGTCCCAACCGCCGGGGCGATGCAGGTTTTAGGACTTTCCGTAGAACGCCTGACTCGCAAAGAGCTTGTTCAGCTTCGTTCCCAGATTGGTTTTATTTTTCAGCAATTCAACCTAGTGAAAAGCCTGACCGCACTGCAAAACGTTCTTGTGGGGCGCATTGCCTATGTCCCCCGATGGCGTGGTCTTACCGGCTGGTTTGGTCAAGAGAACGAAAAACTAGCTAAAGACGCCTTGGACTCGGTGGGCCTTTCTGGCCGCTATAGCGAAAAAGTGCGAAACTTGTCAGGGGGCCAACAACAACGCGTGGCTATTGCTCGCGCCTTTGTGCAGCAGCCGCAGATCATTTTGGCAGACGAGCCAATGGCGTCGCTCGATCCTAAGCTTGCCGAAGTGGTTTTAGAGATCCTCTCGAAGGCGAACCGGGAAAAGGGAATTACCGTCCTGGTGAATATCCATGTTTTGGAGTTGGCCAGAAAATACGCAAAGCGGGTAATCGCCTTTCGTCAGGGCCGTTTGGTGTTTGATGGGCCTGTCAGTAGCTTGACCGAAGAAGAGCTGGAAAAAATTTATACTTTGGACGACTCAGAAAAAGGGCCCAATGGTTAAGGTGGAAAAAAAGATTCCCGTTATCTCAATCGAGCCACCTCGCATCATGGACCGCGTGGGAAAGTCCGTTTTTTGGCTCCTTCTTTTCTATGTCTCGTTCGTCTCTGCACAAGCCGTAGAATTTAGTCTCCCCCGTCTTTATGATGGGTTGCCATATATGGCGGACTTCTTGTCGCGCATGTTTCCTCCTGACTTTTCTATTTTGTCCAAAGTTTGGGAAGAGACGCTTTTAACCGTAGAGCTAGCTTGGATCAGCACCGTTATTGCTGCTCTCCTCTCGTTGCCCGTTGGGTTTCTGGCGGCCTCCAATATTACTGAGAGCCGGTGGATTCGTGGCATCACGATTTTTTTTCTTAATGGGGATCGAGCCATCGACTCGCTTATCTTAGCTCTCTTTTTTGTAAGCGCTGTGGGTTTAGGACCGTTCCCGGGAACTTTGGCGTTGGCTATTCATTCGGTGGGAATGCTTGGGAAGTTATTTGCGGACGCCATCGAGGCGATTGATCCCGGACCCGTGGAAGCGTTGCGAAGCGCCGGGGCAGGGCGCCTTTCCACAATTCGCTGGGCGGTCTTGCCGCAAGTGGCCCCTCACTTTGTAAGTTATTTTCTTTTTCGCTTTGAGCTAAACGTTCGCGTGGCAGTAGTCTTGGGACTTGTAGGTGCCGGGGGAATCGGATTTATTCTCACGCAATACATGCGTCTGTTTCAGTACCAAAAGGTCTGCACTGTCCTACTGGTCATCCTAGCGCTCGTGATGACTGTGGATTTAATTTCCTCACGCCTACGAAAGTCAGTCCTTTAGGTCCCTGCACAAGCAGTCGCCGGGCTTTGCTGATCTCTGACGACCGCAAAGCGGACCTGCGAGTTTCAGCCGATTCAAATTCCTTAGTCCACCTTTGCCACGTCAATCTCACCTGTTATCCTTGCGCTTGGGCGTATGGATAATATTACTCATTCCCTTATTGGCATCACGTTTGGCGAACTTTGGTACCAGTGCGGCCGTTCGTCCAACCCAATCGACGCAATGCCCAAGCCTCGCTGGGTGAGCGGTTTGAAACGTTCCACCGCTATTGTGGCTAGCGTGGTTGGCAATAACCTTCCTGATTTGGATTTTCTTTATGCCTCAGTAGGTGACCCTCAGTTGGGTTATCTGCTTCATCATCGTGGCCATACCCACACCCTAATTTTTGGTTTTATTTTAATGCTGTTTTCCTGGTTGGCGCTGAAGGGGTTCCCACGGGCTCGGTCTAGGGGGTGGGGGAAGTGTGCCGAAGCCTTGCTCCTCTTAGGAGTTGGCGTCTGGCTTCACGTCCTTTTAGATTCGCTCAATAGTTATGGAGTTCATCCCTTCTGGCCACTCGACAATCATTGGTACCACTTAGACACTTTTTTTATTCTTGAGCCCCTGGCTTGGGTGGCTCTGATTCCTGCGATGGTATTTTCTGCTCGTCGAAGATTTCTTCGCCTATTCTCGGCCACGTGTTTTTTTGGGATCGTGGCGCTTATGTGGGGAGTTCCCTTTGTTCGTTGGTACTCTGCCCTTACCGTGACTTTGGTGGGACTTTCGGTTTGGTATGCTTGTCATCATAAGTCCCGTTTGCGCCAGTACGCCATTAGCCTTTCCGTTTTTATTGGAGTCCTCTTCATTTTTTTCGCCACCAGCCAATGGGTAAACCACAATTATCGGGCGAGTTTTTCTGCTGAGCAAACAGACAGAAAATTGGCCGATGTCATCCTCTCTCCCCTTCCTTCAAATATTTTTTGCTGGCTTTTGATTACGGTGGAAAAAGGGAGCGATGGAAAATCCTATTATCTTAGGAGGGGCACCGCTGCAGCATTTCCGTGGCTAGTGACCGCAGATCAGTGTCCTGTTTTCCGCTCTGAACGGGGAGAGGCCCCGCTTGTGGAAATAAAAGAAAAACAGCCATGGAGATACCGTTGGACCGGTGAGTTTGTCGGAAATCTTACGCTTTTACGCGACTTGGAAACAGGACACTGCCAAATTCGAGAATTTCTTAAATTTGCCCGAGCTCCCTTTGTGGCCAGTGCTGGAGATCATTGGTTGGTTGGGGATTTGCGATTTGACTCGTTAACTCGAATGTCATTCGCCCGATTTTTATTTCCCAAGCAAGGCAATCACTGCACAGAAACTTCGGTTCCATGGATTGCCCCTAGCCGAGCTTGGTAACTTGCCTGGGCGCCACCTTTCCCCTATCTTCGCCCTATGCCGAAGACCTTCTTAATGCTGGGCTCTCTCTTTGGGTTTCTCTCCGTCGCCTTGGGCGCGTTTGCCGCACATGCTTTGAAAGAAAAGTTAGATGCCTATTCGTTAGGAGTCTTCCAAACCGCCGTTCAGTATCAGTTTTTCCATTCTCTAGCCCTTTTGCTGGTGGGAATTTTGGGTTTAGTTCAAGGGCCAGAGGCTTTTAAGAACACAGGTTATCTTTTCTGTTTTGGAATTTTTGTGTTTTCTGGAAGCCTATACCTCCTTGCTTTCACAGGAATTCGTTGGTTGGGGGCGATTACGCCCATCGGCGGAGTTGGCTTTTTGGCGGGTTGGTTTTTACTTTTTCTTTCTTCATGGAAACTTGTGAGGTGATTGTGCCAACTGTAGCTATTATCGGAGCTAGTTCGGATCGCTCAAAATTTGGGAATAAGGCTGTTCGTGCCTTTCAGCAAAAGGGCTACCAGGTATTTCCGGTTCATCCCAAAGAGGCCGCGATTGAAGGCATCCCTGCGTTTAAATCCATTCTCGACATTCCGGCTATTACCCTTGATATGGTCAGCGTGTATCTTCCGCCGGCATTAGGAATGAAGGTCATTGAAGAGATTGCAAAAAAGAAGTGTGGTGAAGTCTGGTTAAATCCGGGGGCGGAAAGCGATGAGCTGATTGCAAAAGCGGAATCATTGGGCCTTAAGGTAATTGCGGCTTGCAGTATTGTAGGAATTGGAACTAGTCCCGGCCAGTTCGGTTCGTAATGCAAAAAGGTACTCAGTACATTGCTGTCCGGTTTATTTTAGATAAGTAGTACCAGCTGAGAGCTTTGCGGATGGCGGGTTACGCGAGGCAGTGCGCCCAAGAGTCTTTCCAG
>JAYVQZ010000325.1:0-5994 GCA_043776735.1 Deltaproteobacteria bacterium
CTATGGCCTGACCCAGCCATTGTTAATGGTTCCCTGGGTCGTTGCCACCCAATGGCTACCCGTCTCTGAGCAAACTAGAGACAACCTGAATCGGGTGAGCTTCAATCTCATCGTGCTTCCCGCACTGTCGGCACTGACTCTAGTTCTGCTCTACTTCGCACTCGTGCTGCTAGGCTTTTCGCCGCGGGTTTCTGTGTTGGCTGTAATCGCTGTAGGCTTAGCCACCCCTTTTTGGCATTACGCTCGTTCCGCTCAAGAAGAAAACCTGGTCTCGTTTGGCCTTAGCCTCTGGCTACTAGGAATGGCCCGCTTCAAAACATCAGCCAAAGGGGGATTGGTGATTGCCGCCTTGGGTGCTTGCCTGGCACTTGCCACGCGCTGGGTCGCGGCCGCCACTTTACTCCCCCTCCTAGTAATTAGTGCGGCAACGGTGGTGAAGGACGCAAGCAAACTCCGGGCTGGTGATGTGATTGCTGCCGTTCTTTTGTGCCTTAGCACCATTGCCTTGCTGCTCGGCTTTAACGCCTATCGTTTCGGATCTGTGTGGGAAACTGGTTACGGAATTCTCTACGCTCACGACCCCCTTCTGTTCTCATTTACTAAGGCCCCTGACCGTTTATTGGCTCTTCTTTTCAGCCCCTACCGCGGCTTATTCATCTATTGCCCCCTTTTGCTGGCGATATTAATCCCATTTAGCAGGTGGAGCTTCTGGAAAAGTGACGGCATTGCGATACTGGAAATGTCCGGGTTGGCCGCACTCGCCGGGGCGCTCATGGTCAATGTTACTTATGTCTACTGGAGCGCCGGCTTTTCCTGGGGGCCTCGTTTTCTTATGGCTCCTCTAGTTCTCTTTGCCCCGTTATTTGCCAAATTGATCCAATACTTCTCTAAAAGCACCGGAGGGAGGATAATAGCGCTAACGTTACTACTATTCTCGTTTTTGATTCAATTTGCGTCGACAGTCCTACCCGTGTCGACCGAAGAGATCCTGCGTGAACAGTCTGGTATCAATCCCGATGTTCCTTCCAACGCTTGGCCCTGTCCTCTGAGCCCAGTCTGCTTGCGCCCGTTGCTGTTAGCTCAGGCCGCGAGAAATACGATTTTTAATGACCTTGGTCTCAGCACGGATTTTGATGCAGATCAGAAAGCCACCGCCCTAACTTCTAGCGATTTCCAAACGATCTTCTGGTGGCCATTTCGTTTCTCATTTCGATTTAAAATGTTTAGTTGGGGCTGGGCCGCAGCTTTGAGCGTTCTGTTGACGGCGACAAGTTTTTTTCTTTTTCTCAAAGTCGTTATCGTTGCTAAGTCCCAAGTTCAGCCAGGCACTTAGTCAGCTAAAAGCTTTCCCGGTAGCCCGGGAGAATTCAAAAGACGACAAACCTCTACGGCCAGATATAATTTTGGACGTGTTTTTCTATTCAAATTCAACGCTTCGCGACGGGGTGATTTTTTTATCTCTATCCCCTGCGTTTCGGGTGGTGTTTCAATTCATCTACCGCTTACAGTTGTGGGCAATCACACTTGTATTCAGTAAACAGGATCATATTGTCGGCGTCATCTTACGCCGTCCTGAAGTGCTCAACGATGCCTCACCCGGAATTAGCGACTACGATATTTCCTGTATTTTCGACTCAAAAAATGAAAGCCGTGAGAAGGTCCTTGCCTCCCTTCAGCACCGCCACCGATTTTTGAAACAGCTTCTTCCAGTACTTGGTGAAACTAAATTCATCGAATGTCGCGACATGCCGGTGCATTTAGAAGCTGAAACGCCGGGATATGGCGGAGGTAATAACCTCCACTATCTTTATCGAGGTAGTACGCTTAGCCAATCGTTTCCTCGGCCATCGGCTATAGCTATCCGACGTAGGATTGCGGCATGTTTTACCGAATGCCTTTCTCCTCTTCTGCTGAACGAAACCAGAAACCGTCGAACGAGCTTGGGAATTCTTAAGGAAGCAGAGAGGATTACTTGGCTTCTTCAGGGATTGGATGGTTCCCCTTTACCTCCCTTGCGCTACCGACATCGCAACGGCCAGAAATATGACGATCCAAAAGACACCTTAAATATATTGCGACAAAACCTGAGTAAAGCCGTCAACACATCGAATCCCCCGCCTAGTAGCCCCTTTTCTATTCGAATCGAGGGTGATGGTGAGCCGATCCCCGAAGGGCTTCGCAAGGCGGCGGCCCGGATAGAGCGAATGGTTCCTGCCAAAGTGACTTTAACCTCGCGCCGTCCCTACAAATTTAATTGGTCGGTAATTCTTCGAGTGGAAGACGATGACTGGAAGCCTGGCCATTACTCTCAGGCGATTTCCGAATTGAAACCCTTTACCCGAATCCTATCGCCTGCCCACCTTCTCGTATTGGGTCCGGTAGGATCGTGCATATCAGTGGACTGGGACTCTTTAGCCAACCTCCTTGTTGGCCAACATCGATTTCACACTGAAAAAGGGAAGATTGGAATCCCTCTCACCAATAAACGAGTTGTGGATAAAAATGCGTTCCGACTTGAACTGGCAGAAACTCTTATTCTGCTTCCCTCCATTTTACGCAGGCAGGATACCAATTTCCTTTTAGATGTTTTCTTCGGTCAGCTCACTGCATTGAGAGTAATGTTGGAGACGGGAGTCTTCTATTCAGACTTTGAAAGCCTCAGAAACGGCCCGTTACAAGATATCCGCTGGACGCCAGGGCAAAAAGCCATTGTCCACTTGTACCGAAATGGCGACCAAACCGGACTAGACCGCCTGCCAACTATGGAAGTTTGGAACCTTTTTCAAAATCTGATTTCTGAAGAGACTCTCCGAGTCAGAAGAATTCTCTCTCAATCGTGATACTATTTTCTCCATACTGATGAACCTTAGAAACTTAGCCCGAATTCTTCTCTCCTCCTCGATTCGCAAGTCACTTGGAAGAGCTCGACAACGAGCAAGGTTTTTTCATGCGGTTTCCCTATTTCGTTTATTTGGCCGAGTTCCGCTGCCACGAGATGCCAATATCGATCCCTTCAGTAGTTGCGACCTACGTTGTCCTCTTTGCCCCACAGGTCAAGGAGTCAAGCGCGTTGGCCCTTCCGCGATGACACTGGAGAGATTTAGGGATGTGATCGATAAGCTTCCTTACGTGACGAGCATCGCCCTTGTAACATCGGGAGAACCATTTCTTAATAAAGATTTTTTCTCAATGGTGCGGCACGCAAAACAGAAGGGGTTAGGCGTTAGAACCCATTCCCATTTCAGTCACAAACGGAACGACATTTTTTTTAAAGAGATTGTAGTTAGCGGCCTCGACCAGCTCTATCTCTCGATCGACGGAGCAAGCCAATTCACCTATGTGAAATATCGGATAGGCGGCGACTTTTCCCTGGTTTTATCCAACGTGGTGAGGTTGGTCGAAGAAAAGCGGCGTCTAAATTCAAAGACCCCGGAAATCATATGGAAATATCTGGTAAATAAGCACAATGAGGAAGAACTTCCCGCAGCGCGACTCAAGGCCAAATCTTTGGGCGTCGGTTTTTTAGTCGACACCCTCACACTGCAGGAATTGAGCGGAGAGGCAAATGAAGAGCAAACTGAAATTTCAAAAAAGGCGTGGCTTCCAAAAAACCCTGACTACCAGCAAGATAATTACCGAGACCATGCACGCAACGCCTCCACTGAAGTCTGCCCTCATCTTTTTCTAAAACCTTCAATAAGCCCTGGGGGAACAGTTTTCCCCTGTTGCCATGTTCAGAATTTAGGGGTGCCATGGGGCGACTTAAACACGCATTCTTTTAAGGAAATTTGGGCGAATAATAAATACACCGCTGCGAGACGGCTTTTTACCTCACAAGGAAAATCGCAAGAAGCACCGCAGCCCTGCTCCCAATGTCCCTTTTACCCCAGAGAACGTTCACGCCCAAGGGTCCGCCCAACTCTCAATTTGGATTCCCGCCGTCTTGAGTCGATCTCCTAAGTCAGGCTGAGAAAAAAAATGGAAATCGGCAAGCCGCCGAGCACCCGCCCCAGAGAATGCCGCCATCTCGTCGGCGTTTTCTGCTGGGTGAAGTAGAATTTCGATTTGGCCGGCTTCCCCTGATTCAATGAGGGAATCATAAAAATCAAATCTCGTCTGCGCAGTATCATATCCTTCCCAAATAAAAAGGGCATTGTGTTGCAGACGAAACGGAACTTTTAATTCGTTTGCAAAGGTTTTCACCGTATCCAATAGACTCTCTCCCCATTGTTTCTGATCATAAAAAAACATGTGCCCGTCGACGTGTGAAATCTTTAGTCCCGCAATGCGAACTTTTTCAATTTGAGCTCGTAGCTCGCGTGTGGCCTCCTCAATATCAGGGGACGGCCCCGCTGGCCGAAGATAGCCCTCTTTATCGACCAGACTTGGAATTTCTTCAGCGGGGAGCACCGGCCGTACCTTAAGCGTGGAATATTCCCCTTGTAAGGCCAAATGAACCCCTATACGTTTTCCTCCTAGGCCTCGGTAACCTGACACTGCCTGGTCAAAAAATTTCCCAACCGCCATTAGGGAGCAGGATTTCACAATACCCTTTTTCATTAACTCTAACGTGGCCCGATTGATCGTGGGGTGCATGCCAAAATCGTCGCAATTAAGTATCCAGCGTCTCAAAGCCCCTCCTCAATAATCTGTCTATAGAGCGACCGGTATGCACTAGCACATCGGCTCCACCGGAAGCTGACTAAAGCCTCCACGTGAGCTCTTTCAATCCAAACAGAAGGATAATGTTCAATACATTTGAGTAGGCCCCTCAGAAAAGCCTCTCGGCTTTCTGTCGAGAAAACAGCCCCTTTGTCGGCAATAATTTCTCCAAGGGAGGAATTGTCTGCCCCTAGAATCGGACAGCGCGAGGCCATCGCTTCCACTAACGGCAATCCAAACCCCTCATGCACTGAAGGCATCACTAACAGCCGCGCTTGGCGATAAAGAGAGTAAAGGGACTCATCGGAAATCCTGCCAGTACAAAAGACTCGCTGTCTGAGCGCCTTGGGCACCACGGCGTTCCCAACTACAACAAGATTCACCCAGTCCGGAAGCAACGGCAGAGATTCTAGCAACCACCGAAATCGTTTTTCTAAGTCCTCCGTCGCCCCCACAAATAGCAGAAAGCTTTGTACGGGAAACGGAGGCGATTCCAATGGTTCAGCGCTAAAAAAAACCTCCGCCGCCCCCAGAGGAATTACCGTCGTTCTTATGGGGTTGGCTCCAAAGTAGGTGATGAGCTCCGTTTGCGTGTTCTTTGACGGGGTGGCAATCCAGGAAGACCTCCTGCTTACCGAATGTAAGTTCTTATTAAACTTTTGAACAAAATCCGAACTTCGATTTTGGGGAAAGAGGGAGGTTGTGATGTCGTGGACCGTAGTTAATACGGGAACGCCACGGGTGAAAAAAGGGAACTCCGTGATTGAATGATACAGATCGACCGGCGGCAGGTATTCCTCCAAAAAGGAACCCTCCTCATCTTCCTCAAGGCGATTATAGTCTTCATGTGAGTAGTCAAAAGGAAACACCTCAGCCTTAGGTGATTGCAACGACTCTAAGAAACCCGCATCTGCCCTACCGAAACGATTGTAAAAAAGAACGAATTCCTCCTCCCCATCTGACTGCAAAAGGGCGTCAATTAACTCACGATTGAACCGTCCCCAGCCCCGGTGTTGAAGAAAGGCTTGTGTAGCTTCGATGAGTATTCTCATGGCAAGATAGGCGCATGCTAACGGATGCCAATGCCCCCGGGAAGCCAAGTCCTGCGACGCTTCGCTTCTTACAGGAAAATGACAGGGCTGCATTTCTCGAGTTAGATGCCGGGCCTGGAGGTAAAGCCCGCCCTTGGGAAGCTTGGCGTCGGCGTCTTGAGGATAATCCGGCCGGGCCAGGTCAAATCGTGGTGGCCGCCACGGCTACCGGAGCGGCGGTAGGACGCCACATGATTTTGCCACACCGGATTAGCCTCCTAGGAAAATCTTTTTTAGTGGG
>JAYVQZ010000326.1:0-5956 GCA_043776735.1 Deltaproteobacteria bacterium
GCAGGTTCGCAACATCCCTACCGACATCGACTATAAAGTGGACTCCGGAATTGTGGATGAAGAGGCCGAAGACGCCCCTGTGGTCCCGCTGCCAGAGAAGCCGTAGTTCTCGATTTAAAGTTTACGGGCCGGGCGTTCTCTGAACTCCCGGCCCAAAATCATCCGTCTTAAGGAGTATTTGTGACAGAGGCATCGCTAGTAAAAGAGCTCCGGGAACGTACCGGCGCAGGAATGATGGAATGCAAGAAAGCTCTCGTAGAGAGCAAAAATGATATTGAAAAGGCCATTGTGTTTCTTCGTGAGAAGGGCCTTTCTTCCGCTGCAAAAAAAGCAGGGCGTGCCGCCAATGAAGGCCGCATACACTCTTATATCCACGGCACCGGCCGCATTGGAGTGCTCGTTGAGATCAACTGCGAAACCGATTTCGTAGCCCGAAATGACGAGTTTTTGGCATTCGCCAATGACGTTTCCATGCATATCGCGGCAACCAATCCCCGTTACCTCAATAAGGAGCAAGTTCCTGGTGGCGACATAGAAGGGGAAAAATCGATCCTTCGCGCCCAAGCGGAAGCTCAAGGGAAAAAAGGCCCAGTGATCGATAAAATCGTGGAAGGTCGCATTTCTAAGTTCTACGAAGAGAACTGCCTTATGCACCAAAAGTTTGTAAAAGATCCCGACAAGACCATTGAGGAATTGTTGAAAGGTATGATCGCTAAGCTCGGTGAGAACATGACGATCCGACGCTTTGCCCGGTTCCAACTAGGTGAAGGCGCTGGAAAATCTGACGCATAAAAGTTTCGCACCCGAAAGGTCTAATGATTCAAGCAAAGCCGAAAAACGCCAACAATAAGACCGCCTACAATCGGGTTTTGCTGAAATTGAGCGGGGAAGCTCTCGCTGCCGACAAAGGTTTTGGAATCAGTACCGAAACTATCGAACGGGTAGCCCGCGAAGTGGCTGACGTCCATGAGTTAGGTTGCGAGATTGCCATTGTATTAGGCGGAGGAAATATTTTCCGTGGCATTGCAGGAACGGCCAAAGGAATGGACCGAGCCACCAGCGATTACATGGGAATGCTTGCCACCGTGGTGAACAGCCTGGCCTTGCAAGACCAACTAGAAAAACTTGGGATTTATACCCGGGTTCTTTCGGCTATTGAAATGCATCAGATTTGTGAGCCTTACATCCGACGCCGCGCCGTCCGCCACTTAGAAAAAAAGAGGGTGGTCATTTTTGCCGCGGGAACAGGGAACCCGTACTTCACTACGGATACCGCAGCCAGTCTTAGGGCGATGGAAGTGAACGCTGACATCATCATGAAGGCAACACAGGTCGATGGTATTTATACTGCCGACCCAAAAACCAATCCTGACGCCACTATGTTTGACACACTTGATTACCTAGACGTGCTCAAAAAAGGGCTTAAAGTCATGGATTCCACGGCAATCTCCCTGTGCATGGATCACGATTTGCCTATTTTGGTGTTTAACCTCAATACTGGTGGAAATTTTAAGCGTGCCGCCATGGGTGAAAAAGTCGGTACGTTCGTACGGAGGGCAATATGAACGATAAACTTAGCGAAGCAAAAAAATCGATGGAAAAAGCCATCGAGCACCTAAGAAACGAGTTTTCCAAACTTCGCGTCGGCCGTGCCAATACCGGCATGGTAGAAGGCGTAAAAGTGGAAGCTTACGGAAGCATGGTAACTTTAAAAGAAGTTGCCGCCATTGCCATTCCGGATGCCCGCACCATTGCCATCACTCCATGGGATCGCACTCTTTTTGGTGAAATTGAAAGAGGCATTCTAGGAGCCAATATCGGTTTGACTCCCCAAAACGACGGAAAGATTATTCGTCTTAACATGCCGCCGTTGACCGAAGATCGCCGCAAAGATTTCGTGAAACAGGTTAAAAAATTTGGCGAAGACGCCAAAATCGCCATCCGCAACATTCGTAGGGATGCCATGGACGCCACGAAAAAAGAAAAAGACTCCGCACTTTCTGAAGACGAGCTTCGCCGTTTTCAAGATGAGCTGCAAAAGATCACCGACCACCATACGGCAGACTCGGACAGGCTAGTGGAAGCCAAATCCAAAGAGATCATGACTCTTTGAAGTCTGATGCCCACTTCACATAAAATTCCCCGGCATATTGCCATCATTATGGATGGCAACGGGCGTTGGGCAGAAACAAAGGGATACCTACGCACGCGCGGCCACCAAGAGGGAGCTAGACGGGTAGACGACATCACCACCGCCTGTGTGGAAGCCGGAGTGAAATACCTTACCCTTTACGCCTTCTCGACGGAAAACTGGTTAAGGCCTAAAGCCGAAGTCAGCCTGCTGATGCGCCTATTGGTTCAGCACCTAAAGACGATGGATAAGAAGCTGATCAAAAACAGCGTTTCTCTTGAGGCAAAAGGGTCCTTAGAAAAACTACCCGAAAGAGTTCAAAAGGAACTAGCCCGGGTCATAGAAAAAACCTACCTGCCCAAGCCTAAGATGATTCTCACGCTTTGTCTCTCCTATGGCGCTCGTCAGGAGATTACGGACGCCGTCAAAAAGATTGCGACTGCAGTGGCTGCTGGTGGGCTGGATGTTAAGGAGATCGACGAAACCTTGATTTCTCAGTCTCTCTATCAGCCAGCCGTTCCCGATCCCGATCTCTTGATTCGCACCGGGGGGGAATACCGCGTGAGCAACTTTCTTCTGTGGCAGATTGCCTATTCAGAATTTTATGTAACTCCCGCCTATTGGCCAGACTTCAAGGCGGACGAACTACACAAAGCGATTTTAGAATTTGGCCAACGAGAACGACGGTTTGGTAAGACGGCAAAACAACTGACGGCACGCAACCCGGAGATATCCGCATGATGACCCGAATAATTGCCGGAGTGATCGCTGCAGGCTTAGTTACGTGGCTGCTTTTCTCCGGGCCGCACCTATTAATTCTTGCGCTGGTCGTGGTTCTCTCAGTCCTGGCCTATTTGGAATTCGACCGTCTTTTTTTTCCACTACCCAGCCTCTCCCGCCGATCAGTTCCCATTCTCTTTTTGATTCTCACGGTGACCGCTATTTCTGTTTCCTTGGAGTGGGGATGGATCGCCTTGTGGATGGGGCTAGTGACTCTGTTTATTCGCCATGTTTTCTTGCCTAGCCGATCAGGCGACTTTCCTGGTGCAGTTCACGATATCTCTATCGAGCTTTTAGGGATGTGGTACATCGTCGGTCTTTTTGGATTTGTGGCCCCCATCGTTCAGACGGAACCGATCGGCCGCCACTTTCTCTTTTTGCTGCTGCTCATGGTATTTTTAGGAGATACCGCTGCGTACTTTGTAGGAAGCTGGTTTGGAAAACATAAACTTGCCACGCGAGTGAGCCCCAAAAAAACAGTGGAAGGGGCCATTGCCGCAGGAGTGGCCAGTGTATTGGCCTCCGTTTTCTGGATGAAATTTATCGGTAATTTGGAGCCTTTTTCGGTAAACGGTATTCGGATCATGTTCTTTGCTCCGGTGATCAGCGCATTAGCGCAATTTGGTGACCTTTTTGAATCCGTGCTCAAGCGAAGCCAACAGAAGAAAGACTCTGGCTCTTTTCTCCCGGGACATGGCGGGCTTCTTGACCGCGTCGATGGATTGGCACTTTCCTCACCTATGTTTTATTTTTTCATTCGGTATTGTCTGGAGCGCCAATGAAGAAAAAAATTGCCTTATTGGGATCAACGGGAACCATCGGTGACAACACCCTTGCTCTGGTTGAGGCCTTTCCTGAAAAATACGAGGTCGTTTGCCTGGCGGCACACTCAAGTGCCGAAAAGATTATTGCCCAGGCGATGATCTTCCGCCCCAAGTTCGTGAGCGTGAGCGAGAAGGTGTATTCCCAAGTAAAGGCGGCGCTCCCCGGAATCGAAGTGGGAATCTCTGGCGAAGTTTTAGACAAAGGCATGCAAGCCTCCGATGTGGTCGTCATCGGAATCGTGGGTTTTGCAGCTCTTGCACCCACACTAGCCGCCGTCAGAATGGGGAAGACGGTTGCCCTCGCCAACAAAGAATCATTGGTGGTTTCTGGCCGACTCATTATGCGGGAAGCTAAGCGGTATGCGGCAAAACTCCTCCCTGTCGATAGTGAGCACAACGCCCTGTTTCAGATTTTAGAAGGAGTGGCCCGAGATCACGTTGATACCATGATTCTCACCGCAAGTGGCGGCCCCTTACTGCGAATGCCTGAGTTCCCTCTCGAAGAGGTCACTCCGGCTATTGCCGTAAAGCACCCTAATTGGAAGATGGGCCCCAAGATCAGTGTTGATTCTGCGACTTTAATGAACAAAGGGCTTGAGCTTATTGAGGCTCATTTCCTCTTTGATTGCCCCCAAGAAAAGCTTGAAGTGTGGGTGCACCCGCAAAGTATCATTCACGGAGCGGTATCTCTAACTGACGGATCTCTGCTGGCTCACATGTCCCGTCCGGACATGAAATTATCAATCGGTTACGCCATGGCCTATCCCGAGCGCTTACCAACACCCGTACCCCGATTGAAACTCTCTGAGTTTTCTAAGCTAGAATTTTTGGAACCAGATGTCGTAAGATTTCCTTGTTTGCGCTTGGCGCGAGAGGCCCTTACGGCAGGGACCCCTTATTTAGTAGCTTTAAATGCGGCCAACGAAGTGGCTGTCGGTGCTTTTTTAGATGGTAAAATCCTCTTTCCGCGCATCCCGGCATTAATTGAGAACGTACTTGAGAAAGAGTGGTCCGTTCGGGAAGACTCTATTGAAGCCCTGATCGATCTCAATGAACGGGTCCGCGTTAGCTGCTACGCCCTAGTTTAAGTTATCATTCCGAAATGTCGTCCACCGCAATCCGAAACCGTGCGTTACGTTGGTTGTTAGTTGTCCTTTTTTTCTTAGTGCTACTTTTCTTCTACGCTCGCTTTGTGGAACTCAACTGGGTGGAAACCACACACCACGAGGTGGAAGCGCCAGTGGGAAGCCGAATACGAATTGCCCACCTTAGCGATGTTCATACCCGCGATCTTGGCCGGCGAGAACAGAACGTCTTAGCCATTGTCCGCAAAGAAGCTCCGGATTTGATCGTGGTCACCGGGGATACCATTTCCGAAGAGGCCGACTATGACAAGGCGGCCCGGTTCCTAAAAGGATTAAATGCCCCGTTGGGGGTATGGACCGTACGAGGAAACTGGGAGGTCGCTACGGATTGGGAAGGTTTTGTGAAACGAACCCCGCGCTACAAGGGAATGCCAGAACATGAGTTCTACCAACGCCAAGGGGTTAACCTCTTAAGCAACGAGGCGACTTTCCTAAAGGACGGTGTCTGGCTAATGGGGGTTGATGACTCCAATTACGGTCGGCCTAATTTTCAGGAGGCTGCCAAACAGGCCCATGACGCGCGTTTTCGAATTTTACTCACCCATGCCCCCTCCTATTTTCCGCTCGTCGCGGGACAAGTCGATTTAGTCCTGGTGGGTCATACCCATGGCGGCCAGATCCATTTTCCCTTTCTCCCCCTCTTTTACTGTCCGGACGGGGGGTGTGGGAATTACGTCTCAGGCTGGTACGAAAGGGCCGGCAGCCGCCTCTATGTATCCCGCGGTGTGGGTTACAGCATCTTCCCCCTTCGCTTGGGAGCACGTCCTGAGGTCGCTATCATTGACGTAGTGCCGCAAAACGGGAGAAAAACCCGAAAGGATTGAAAAAAATCCGTAAATGCTTTGTTTGAACGAGGGTTTTGCTTACGCTAAGATGAGTTCCATCAGGCCTGTTATTGGCCTGAGTTCTCAGGAGACAGAGTGCTCACATCAATTGTCGGAATGATCGTCCTTTTAGGAGGGTTGATCTTTTTTCATGAGTTCGGCCACTACTCGATAGCGAAGTTATTCGGGGTAAAGGTAGAAGTTTTCTCTTTAGGCTTTGGCAAAAAGATTTTTCGCAAGCAGTGGGGCGAG
>JAYVQZ010000327.1:0-5940 GCA_043776735.1 Deltaproteobacteria bacterium
TGGCCTCTTATTACCGGGGGAGAATTTACGCCAGCCGAGGAAATCGGGAGGCCGCCTTGAGTGACCTAGACCACGCGCAGCGTTCCCCCGATTTGGACACCAAGTTGGCGAGGGCGGTGAGGAAAGCCATTACGCGCACGCGGATTTTTGGGAAGTACGCGCTATCACCAAAGCGGCTGCCGATTCTTATGCAGTTTGCTGATTTTGTGTATTACTAATGAAAATTATTTCCCTTCATTTTCTTCTCTCGTTGCTGGCATTGGCAGAGCTTCCTGTCCGTTGGTCTAGAACGGGAGTTCTTAAAGACATTAAGTCAGTGGAACAGGCGCGAGACCTAATCACTTGGAAGTCCGATGAAGAGTTTGAATTTCCCCTCCGCCTGTTTTGGGTGGACGGGCGGGGGATAAAAAAAACTCTCGAAGTAAAAAAGTGCGAAGACTATTTGGCCGCTCGCGATCTCCATTACCGGCCCTTATCCAACTCGGATCGCAGAGAGGAACGCCGTTTTCGTTACCGCTGTGAGAGTTTACGAAGAATCACTGAGGCAAAGCCTTCCAAAGAGAGCTACCTTAAAGATTACAAATTTAGTTCAGGTTCGCTCGGGGAATTGCCTCCGTGTTTGGGGGGCATGGGTGGTTCCTCAGGTTACGGAGAATCGGTAGATCGGGCCATGGAGTCATTAGGCAGCTGGCATAGCTTTGCGCCCGATAAAAGCGTAGTTCGGGCCCAGGGAAATGAGATCGTTTTCCAAGATCGTGAGGAAACCATCACAGCAGAGTTTATGGTGTGGGGCGATTTCAATAATGATGGCATCGAGGACGTTCTGGCTTTGGTGGCCACCCAATCCCAAGGCATGGATCAGCAGTACAAGGATTATCAGGCGGTGGCTCTGACTCGGTTGAAGGGGGAGTCGTTTTTTAGGGCCTTGGGGGAGCAAGGGGAGTGGGCATGTTTGCCGCAACTAAATATTCAGCAAGACGAATGCCGGTGGGACACTATTGATTCTCGACGCTCTGTGTTTCTGGGTCACCTTAAGAAAAAACAGTATGAAAAGGCACTGTCCTATTGGTCCGGGTTATTTGAAAAGTGCGAAAAAAAGATTTCGGAAGAACGAAAACTTCATTTTTTGGTAGATCTCTCTCACGCGGCATATCAGGCAAATCGTTTTGAGGTTTGTGAAAAGTTCACAAAAACTGGACTTCAGACCACAGCGACAGAATGGACTTCTACAAAATCCGTTTTGCGAGCGTTAGCGCAAAATCACGATCTTTGCGTGGCAAAACTCCGCATTAAAAATCCAAAGTTGCGTGAAGCCGCTAGTGAAGTGTCTGACGAGGGAATCCTTCAGCCAGGGGAAGCCGAACCCTCTTGGGCTCCAGCTAGGCCCGATGTGGAAGGGCATCCTTAGCCCCAGAGGCTTACCGTGGCTAAGGCAACACAACTGATCATCCCACCAAACCAAACTACGGAACGGACGGACGCTAAGTCCGCAAGATAGAGTCCCACATAGCCAAAGCGGGAGAGCACAAAAAAGACGGCAAGGCCGGCACTTTTTGTGGGGTCCCCAGCAGTTAGGTGGTTTAAGAAAACGGCAGAGGCAAACACCGGCAAAATTTCAAAGCTGTTCTGGTGCGCCGCTAACGCCCGTTTGCCCCAACTTTGTAGGCGAGCCTGTTGATCGCGGGGATTTCGGTTATCGTATCCTTTGCCCTCTCGTCCCATCGCAACCATTAGCGGAACTTTCGCGATGTAGGGGAAGAGCATAGTCACAATGAGGCAATAAAAGGGAATGGTCATGGGATCAAAAATAGCGTGGACCAGGCGTGGTGCCAAGAAACAAACTCCAAAACGTGTGGACGGCAAGCTCTGCAAAAGAGCGCCTTCGTTCTATAAGGAAATAGGACCGACGTGCTTCTTAGGTGGTTTGAAATTACATTCTCAAAGTTCTTGGTGCACAAAAATCAGCGACTGCTGCGCACTGTTGATGGGAACGGCCTTTGTTTCGGCATCCCGTGTAGTAGGTGTGGCAGGTCTCTGCAATTTCGTTATCCGAGGGAATCTCCACTTCGGGTAGCTCCACCCGCCCGACAGGTTCCGCTTTTTTCTCAAGTTTGGGCTTTTCGATTTTCACTTTGGGAACGGGAGCAAATCCGGCAAACAAGGGCCCTTTGGCGAAAGCGTTCATTCCGACCAAAACCAAGAAGACTGTTGTGACCGTTTTCATTGCGTTACTCCTAGATGATGTCTTTTGCTGAGTTCGATACTTAGAGATATTGCAAAGGGAGTGCCGAGACCTGACTCGTTGACCTGCAATTAAGATAAGTAATATCAACTGCTTAATACTGTATTCTGCTTGTGCACTGCCTTTTCTCTGTCTAGAAATCCCAATGGGTGCCCAGTCGGTATACAATTAAGTAGCCCCCCGGGGCTCTCCCCAGCAATTCGAACTCAAATTAAAAGGCGCGCTTATGAAGATGCTATTTTGGGCCTGTGCGGTTTTTTTGCTTAATGGGTGCGGCAACCCCAAAATCCCATTCCGGGGAGAGGACTCTCCCCCTGCCCCTGGCAGGGGTCGCTTGATCGAATTTATGAAAATAAAAGGAGTGTTTACTGGTTTGCCTAACCAGGAAAGGCTCGATTTTGGTGGTGCCTCTTTATTCAGGCTGACCACGCCAATACGAATCGACGAGGGCGACCTCAGTGTGCTCAGTGAGGTGTTCTGGGAAAGCGGAAGAGGGTTGGAAATCTCCCTGCCTGAGGCACGAAAATGCGTGCCTAGCCTATTTGGAATCGACCCTAAGCGAAGTGCCTCGGGAAATGACTTTGTCCTTAAATTTTGGGGGTGGGATAACGTGGGCGTAACCACCGATTGCGAAGACTTTACCCACGCCGTCCCGATCAAAGGTCTTCAGATGAAGTTAAAGCAAGTCCGTTACGCTGACGTCGGACTGATTGCTAATTTGGAAGTGAGCCTGACTGCTCATTGAGGCTTTTTCCCTAGACCCAGCGGGAGTTCCTAAAAGGGGTTTACGCCGTTCCATCAATTCCGTCACCATGTCTGCCCAAGGAAGCGTTGCCGGCAACTTATTGGCTTTCATCCAACGCCGATAAAATCGCGGCGGGCGATGGGGGTGTCGTTTGTTTTTTTTCTTCGCGATAAGATCGATCCCCCCCTTTTTTGCCATAAGCGCAAGCAAACTTAGAAGCCTTCGGAAAGGACTGCGCCACGCTAACGCGAATAAACGGGGACGCTGCTTTAGTAGGATAGGAAACCTAAGGTAAAAATTCGCCTTGTTTTCAATTTCGAACCACCAGCAGAACGGATCAAAATAAGGGGCAAGATTGGTTATCGTCGCTGGCAGCAGTTCACCGGCGTCACTTAGCGGATAACGGCTAAAAAAAAGCGCTAGATGATCCCAGGCATTTTTAGCTCGATCAAAGCCATACCGATCAGGAAAGGCCACATGTAGGCTCTTTACTGGTCGGCCATCGAGTAGACAGGGGCGCCAGGGAGATTGAGGGTCAGGGAAGATTCCGTAGGAATTAAAATTCCATTCAGCGATGTTATGTTCGCCTGACCACTCTATCGAAAATTCTGGAAAAAAAAGCGGGGCAAGATCAAGGTACCCCTGGTCAAAAAAATAATAATTATGAGAGCCTTGCGTGTTTAGGCACTTATAGGACGTCACCCGGCGCCACCATTGCAGGAAGGCTTCCGAACCAGAGTTTGCTACAAAAAGTCCCGCTTGAAAAAAGCCGTAGTGCCGATCGTCGTCAATACGAGAGTGCCGTTGCGGACAAAAACTAACCGTCGCTTCTGGCAGGGACTCCATCCAGCTAGAAGGGGATTCGTAGAAAAAGATGTCGGCATCGGAATAGAGCACTGGTCCTGCGTGCTCTTTTAAAACTCGTAACACCAATCGAGACTTGCTGCAGTACGCTCTTCGAGCAACGGTAAGAGTCTCTAGGTAAGCCTGCTCAGAAGGTTCCCAAAGCTCTTCCATTCGATAGATCTGTCCGCCACCGACGAGGGAGGACTCCCTGAGAAATGCCTCGGTGCGATCGTCCATGGCAAGAAAGTAAAGATCCACGGGTCCTGTGTGTATTGCACGCAAATTGGAAGCAAAACCCAACAAATAAGGCAAATAGGTCCAGTCCGAAATACACGCAATTCTAATTCGGCCTTGAGCAACAGAAACTCGAGGAGGTGTTGCCCTCAAGGGCAGCACGGTGTGCAACTGTTCCTCCTGCCAGCGCCGCGGAACCTCCCGCTGGCTGCGAGAGAGGGGAAGGAGCGTCCTTGAGATTTTTTCTTCCACTCGATGGGCTACGGTTGAAGCCCAATCGGTTTGCTGGAACAAAACGCAAGGGATTCCGATTGGCTCCATCTCAAGAGCATCGTTAGTATTTGCTGTTACAAAGAGAACGGGGACGCCTAGCGCCGCCGCAGAGAGGGCCGCAGACTTGCGGAAACTAACAACGAGAGCGGCTGAGGCAATTGCCCTGGTTTGGGCATCAGGGAAATAGGGTGAGTAAAAGGTCCTGAAGTCGGGTGAGGCCCCCAGCTTAAGGTCCGCAGCCGAGTTTGCCAAAAACAGGGTACGGCGCAATGAGCTCATGCGCTCGTAAACTGCCTGACTAAATTGAGGCTCGGCAATGCTCGGGCAGAAAACGGCTTGGGGTAGGCTATTGGCTAGTGGGAGTGTCTTCAAAAACCATTCTGATTGAATATCAGCCGCCGAATAAATTTTTTTGCCTCGTTCTTCCAAGGCTTGAGCGCCGTAGGAATTTTCCACCGGAGCATTGAGCCAAACACCAAAGTCCACGCTGGTAAGCGTTCGTGCCACTTCTAAGGGAGGCTTTTCCTTTGCTGCCAATCGCGTGATCTTATGGCCCAAAAGCGCATTTTCTAAACCTTCTAATCTTAAAAACTCATCCGGATGTGCAAGGCTACGTTCATAAAGGTTGGTGAGAATAACGAGGTGCATGAATAGGAGAATTCAATCACATCGTTCTAAGAATGGGTAGCCTAGGAAACTGACAACAGGTGTCAGTTACCCGTTCATAGGAAAGGGAAACGGTCATAATTACTAACGTGCTTACGACCGCACCCCCTACATAGAGGGGTGACTGACACACAACCTGACTGCGAAGATCTAAGAGCAGCGCCTCTAGTTCCCGCGTCACCAATTGAGTTTCGTTTTGGCTCACTATTTCTCCTGCCCAGAACGGCGGCCTGGAAAAGGCTTAAAAATGGAAAAGGAATCGGAAATGATTTTACGCTCCGCATTCTGCTACAATAGGGCACAGTTGCATTGCTTTCCTCCGCTTCAAAGCACTCCCAAAAACCGAGGCCTTTTATGAAGTGGCTACTTCCCATTCTTCTGCTGTCGGTCTCCGTCAATGCGGGCAATCTTACTATTACCGAACGTAACGCGGACGGCTTAAGTTTCGAATGGCTTCCCGGCGACGTAAAGACCTCGTTGGTAAAGCGTGCCGATGGTGAATATACCCAAGTAGTCTTAGACTCGCTCCCCTACTTTGGTGCCCCCGGGGCGCCAGCTCTTCCCCAGTGGTCTGAGTTTCTTGTCGTCCCGCACGGGCATGAAGTGGTGGTAGAGAATGTGGAGGTCGACGCGGAGTTAAAAACTCTGCAAGCACCCTTGGCGTATGTGCAACGACCGCGCTGCCATTGTAAAACTCAAACGCGACCGGTTCTGGAAGATGCTTTGCTCTATGAAAAGGCCGATCCTCAAACGGTAGAAACCACGCCGCCTTCGTTGGCCGGTTCTTTGCCGTTAGTTCGTCTTAGGCTCACCCCGATTCGTCGCGAAGGGGAAAACGAAATTTCTGTGGCACGTCGGGTGAAATTCAAAATCCGCTATCGTCCCTTGGATCCTTCCGAAGAAGGCTTCCGTGCCGCATTTTTAGATAATACCG
>JAYVQZ010000328.1:0-5922 GCA_043776735.1 Deltaproteobacteria bacterium
CTTCCGCGTTAGAAAAGAAAATGAAAAAGATAATGCACCTAGTTACCTTCTGCCGATGGGCTGGAGATGATCTCCGACTGAAATTCTATCTTGGGGGAAAAATGAAAAAAATTTCGTTACTATTGCTGCTTGCGGTGAACGCGCTCGCCGGAAATGGGCATATCTATTTGGGTGTTTTGCCCGACGTGCAACAGTGCGCTAACTACGCCGGGTCGCTTGGCTTTCAGCTGGGTGTGTGGGGAGCAGGGTTTGATAATACCGGGGCGTACTATCCCTTCTTTAATTCGTGCTTTGGAAGTTCCTACAAGGTGGGTCCTTTCATTCCTGGTGTTCCGGTCGGCCCTGTGGGCCCGGTGCCGCAGGGGGAGACGCAGGCCGGACCACCCAAACAAATTACCCGTGCCGCTGCTCCGCAATTTAAAAAGTATGTTGAACTACCGGAAAGTGCTGAGGCTGACTCAGTTGCCGCGGTGTTGATGAACGGCATGGCTCAATATTTCAACAGCGGAGCCATGCAGCCTGTCACGCGGGATCAAATTGGTACCGGCTATGTAATGAACAATGAGAACTTGCTGATTCACTGCTTCTCGACCCCGCAGAATGGGACTTCGTTGCCGGCGCAAACTCAAGGCTGTGATATCTCGATGAAACGGGGGGTGGGCAATACGGTTCGCATGCCTGAAACCGCAGATACCAATACCGTGGAAGCGGTGCTGATGAAAGGCATGCAGAAGCACCTTGAGAGCGGCATCAATGGCCGCCCTGTCGAAAGCGATGTGAATAACCCAGGATACTACGTGATGAAGGTGGGGAGACTGTTGATCGAGTGTTACTCCACTCCGATGACTGGGACTTCGTTGCCGGTACAAACCCAAGGCTGCAACGTTACGATTAGGTAATGGCTGGTTTGGCTCCGAGAGTTTCTCTTGGAGCCAAAAAGTCACTCAAACTTACCCTCGTTCAGCTCGTCAATTAGGGACAAGATTTTTCAACAATGGGGCTGAACCGGACTATCCAATAATATTGACGACTCGTGCCTCGTGAAGGCATCCCCCTGCCGCAGGAATCGCCGTACCTGGTTAATAATGTGCTAAAAGGCAGATCCTATGAAAAAAGGCTCGGTTTTGACCTACCAAAGCGTTCCCTTAGCACTGAGCCGGGGCGACTTGCGCAAAAAGGCGATTGTCGAAGCCACCGTTTCTATTTTGGCAAACCAGGGGGTTCAAAACCTCACTTTTGAGGCTATCGGCAAGAGCTGTCGTATTGGTAAGTCGCACGTTGCCTACCACTTCCCTTCCCTAGAAGAACTCCTGACCACCTGTGTGTCCTACGTTTATAGCGTGGGGCAGAAAATTGTGTCGGACTTCATCGTGGAGGAGAAGCAATCCGCAAAGCTGTTGCAGGCCTACATCAAGGGAACCTTTCACTGGGTGGAAATTCACCCTGAGCACGCCTCAATCGCCGCCTTACTCCTCTATCTGGCGACATGGGACAAGCAGTACCGTGACATTCACTCTGAAATTAAAAGTGTGGGCCGGGATCGAATTGTCGCCCTATTGCACGAGAGTACAGGCAAAACGCTGAAATCACACTTGGCACTTGCCGACACTATTCAATCGCTTCTCATGGGAAAGATCCTCTATTTTTCGTCCACTAAAAACCGTCACGAATTCCGCCAAGTAAAGGTCGAGACGTGGGAAGCCATCAGAGCTCTCCTGCCGTGAATCGGTTAGTCAAAAACTTTGTTCCCCTCTTATTGAGCCTCATTCTCCTAGTTACTTTTCCGTGCGTTAGCACGGCGATTAGCTGCCTGACTAGCCTGGACGAGTTTCCGTCGGAAACCTCCTATGAGAGCATCCGCGATGAAGAGTACCCGGCCTTTGAGCCACGCCTAAACGGGGGCAGTTTTCTTCCTCGGGTAGTTCGGACACGAACTTTCTTCGTGCGCAGTCAGCCTCTGGCGGTACAGGTCATTACCGTAGAAACCCGACCAGAAATATCTTCGGATGCTTCATTGGAAAAAGATGCCGACCGCTTGGGTGCCGAGGGCAAAGCTAAATTCCTGACGGATATTTCTGAATGGGTGGATTTTGCGATCACTGAGTACTCAAGAAGACCATGGACGCCGCGGTTTACCAAAAAATTACGCCAGTTTGCTATCGATTACGCTCACCGTTCTACCTATATCGTAGCTAGACGACGCACTGGTGATGTCTTGGGGGAAATTCAAGGGACATTACGGTTGATTTCTTCGAGCCACTACGGCCAAAAAGTGATCGGGCCTGCGGGAGAATCGATACGAATTGTTGACCGAGGGGTTCCCCTTCCTATGGAAGTCTTTCTATCGCGCATCCTTCCTCGGCCTTGGTTCCCCGCCAATGCACCGGCAGGGCTGCCCGACGGATTCTTAGTTGGAGAGGTGTTGGAGCCGGGAAATTACGCCATACTCAAACGGGCAGACCAACTAATTAAAGAACAGATCCTAATTCATCTCCTGGGCGTTTTGGTGAAACCTAGTTTCCGAGGCATTCTATCCCCGCAGGCCAAACAAATTTACACCTATGGCGACTCCACGAGCATTCGCAAGTACCATCGTGAGGGCTTTACGCTATTAGACGGCGTTCCTGCGATAAAAAAAGACGGCACGAATTGGCAGGTACTAAAAGCAACTACTGAAGATCTCAAAAAGATCCTAACGGGACTCCAAACCAACAAACGATCGGCTGCAAGTTGGGAGTTACTCCAACAAGACCTTGAGTACCTTTTATCCGTGGAAACCCGCCACTGATGGCCAGCCGAGTCACCGAAAAGCAGCGTTAATCCCCCTTTTTCGTCTTAGTTTTCTTAATTTGTACTTTTGTTCTAATTAAAATTGACAGGGTGCACTGTACTGATTATCGGATCGTTCTAGGTAACAGGAGGCTCTCTATGCGACTGCGTAGTTATAGGTTTTTAATCGCGGCAATTCTCTTTGGACTAATTTTGGGAATGCCGCTTTTTGCAGATCACGACCATCACGACAATCCAAACCTGCCAACGGCGTGGCATGAGTTTGCGATTTTTGGAAAAAATACCGTTTATTTGTCTCACCTTCCCATGTTTCACAGCATTCACGACTACCAAGTGATCGTTCAAGTGACGTTAGATCCCAACTCTCTTGCGAAATATGCCGAGAGCTCAAACACTAAGCTCATCCTTAGTCCCACAAAAAAAGGCAGCAAGGGGGAAACCCTCGAAGACAGGCTTGAGGATTGGAAACTTCCCAATTACATGAAACCGGGGATCCGCTTCAACGCTGAAATCCACGGAGATACCGAGACAATCGCCAGCGACGCCACGGTAACCATTGAGAAGGTTATTCATTTCAAACAATTTAAAGAGAGCGAGGCAACCCCTAAGGAGCTCCCCTACATTTTGTTTGGAACACCCGCGGAGGCTTATCTCGCCCACCGCATGGTCCATAACCCTGATTTTGATCAGATTCTTGAAGTCGATGTAAACTCCGTCACTAAACTCGCCCTCAAAACCCTCCCCGATTCAAAGGAGGTGGCTTCCGCGGAATACATCGTTCTAGGCCCAGTGGTTAGAGTGCCGGGCAGCAACAATCTGCCGGTAAAAGAAAACCAGAAGCTGAAATGGGCACCGTTGAAAGTAAATACCACTGTCATGGCAGTACACGATGAAACGGACACCTCATTACGGATCCGAGTGCGACGCCAAATACGTTTGAATGAAAGAGTTTCCCGTCAGTTTTAGTAATTTTACGAAGGAGTTTTCTTATGAAAAAGTATTCAAAATCCTTTAGTGCACCAGATCAAAAAAGCCGCTTAGAAATCTTCCGTTTTTTTGGGAGCGCTTTCATATTTTTTTCTCTGAGCGCCTCAGCCGACGACTCCGCCTTTAAACTTCCGCCCGTCCCCATACCTGCCGATAATCCTCAAACCCCGGCCAAAGTATTTCTGGGAAAACAGCTGTTTTTTGATCCCAGACTATCCATAACCGGCACGGTCTCCTGTGCCTCTTGCCACAACCCGCTTCTCGGGGGAGCCGACGGACGCACCACAAGCGTGGGGGTGCGTGGACAGCGCGGAGGACGAAATGCACCGTCCGCCTTCTATGCCGCCCATCTTTCCAAACAGTTCTGGGACGGCCGCGCCGCAACCCTCGAAGAACAGGCGCTGGGGCCTATTACCAACCCTATCGAAATGGGAATGCCCTCACACGATGAGGTTGTAAAACTTCTCGGCCAGATTCCTGGGTATGTGGATTCATTTAAGAAGGCATTTCCCGAGGACCCCAACCCTATAACAAAGGAAAATCTTGGCCGGGCAATTGCCTCCTATGAACGAGAACTCACTCCAACCAACAGTCCCTTTGACAAGCATCTTGAGGGAAAGGCCGATGCGCTTAATTCCGCTGCAAAGAGGGGATTTGAACTTTTTCAATCTATCGGATGTGTCACTTGTCACAAAGGACCGGCCTTCGCTGGAAATCTAAAGATGGGAGCTGGCCCAGGAGTCTTTCGAACTTTTCCGACCGAAATGAATTCTCCCTATGTTGCCAAATATGAATTGGCTAAAGACACTGGCATCAACGGCCAACACAAGTGGCGAGTCCCTACCCTTCGCAATGTCGCGCTTACCGCACCGTATTTCCACAATGGGTTAGTAACGGATCTCAAGGAGGCCATTCGAGTCATGGCTAGCACCCAACTTGGCGTAGACGATATCGCAAAGGGCGACGTTGATGACATCGCAGAATTCCTAAACTCTTTGACAGGAGAAACACCGGTTGCAGCAAAAGCGTTGCCAGAACTGCCGCCCACTCCAGGAACCATTTTGGTCCCGGAGTTCAACGGGCCGAAAGCAGCCGAACAATAGAGTTCGAAGTCAGTACTTTTATTAAGGGAGATTGAAAACATGAAAAAGCTACCAGCGTTAGTCGGCCTATTTGGCCTAGCCATTTCTCAGTTATGGGGACACACAGCCCACGGAGCGGGCATTGAACCTAGCCAGGCGTTCGTCAACGCTCTTAAGCTGGCAGAAACGGCGATACAAAGGAAACACGACTTAGTAGATGAATACCGAATCTATGAGGTAACGCGAATTAATTTAGGAAAATTCGACAAAGGGAGTTTTGGTGACTATTCGGTCACACTTGGACTTGTCAGAAATTCCAATTCAAACGACGTCTATCATTGCACAGCAGTTGTCAAAATTGAAAAAGTGAACCTTGCCAAGCAGCCATTTGAAGAGTGGATTTTGGAAGAGGTAGCCAATGATTATCAAATACTTGGTCGGGTGCGAGGTCCGGTCACGTGTGTAAAGTAACTGGTCTTGCCTGCGCGGTAAGGGATCGAGCAAGCGCTCAACAGTATTAAAAATCATAACCGGAGTCGAAATTGAAAAACTTATTATGTCTAGTTCTGATGTTAACGGTAAAAGTAGGCCTCACACAAACGGTCGTTACGGTAAAGGCTGGTATCTACGGGGTGAATGCGGCCTTTCAAGGGGACGACGCCCTCAAATTTTTTCGGGCTCTCGATCTTCCTGTATCAGTAAGTGCTGGTGACTCGGGTCTACACGGGGCTTCAAAACTTGGTGACCTGATCATTCGCGCTAAAACGCTGAGCAATGGAGATCGTGAGCAGCGAGGTGCTGACGAATACACTTCTCTTGAATGCCAGGACGAAGAGTTTAGAAAGTCTGGCAAGCGTTTTAGAGCCCGTTGCGAACTTCACGTCACCACAGCAACCCCCCAGGACAATAAGGGCTATATTGTCCGAGCTAATAAGAATTCCGTGGCAAAGGCCTTGTACGAATCCATGGAGAAGGACTCCGAAGAGAAGACAGTCGAAAATTCCCTGGGCACCAAGATTTGGACCGAGAGAAATCTGAATACATCAGATAAAAGAGCTACTTT
>JAYVQZ010000329.1:0-22696 GCA_043776735.1 Deltaproteobacteria bacterium
CAGACTCATATCCAGCAACGGCGGTAATCCGGCTGGTCAGCGGTTCAATGTTGAGCGGAAAGACGGCGCTCTCGCGGCCTTTCATTTCCGACAGAGCCAAAATCTTTACCCGATCCAGGCCTCGCTCTTCGATGATCTCAGCAAGCCTACGAAGTTCGTCAGCATCTTTTACCAACAGCGTATTGAGCTCCTGGCCAAGAATCAGCTCAACCAAATCCTCAACGTCAGAAGCTGGCGAAATCGTTTCTGCCAAAGGGACGGCCGAAACTCCGTACTCATCAAGCTTCAAAAGAATTTCGCGCGCCGAAGGGGCATACCCTTCAAGATTCTTCTGCAATTCAGAGAGGGACTCTTGACGAGACCGTTGGCTATGGAAAGCCTTTCGGCTTTCAAAAAGGTGATTTTCCACCGAGAGAAGCTCAGACGACAACCGGTCGGCATGGGAGCCCACTTCGGTGACATCGTTCTTAGCCTGTTCAATTTGCCGAGCCGTCTCTTCAATGGTTTGCTCTTTGGCAGCCAAAGAAGTTGCTATGTCGGTGATCTGACTTTCAAGCTCAGCGGTCTGACTCTGCAAGCGCTCGACTTGGCGCTGACTCTCCTCAACTTTTTGCTGAAGATTTTGTTTTTGCGCCTCAAGACGGGTCTGCTGAATCTGCGCACTGTTTTTTGCCGTGGCTAACCGACTCCGCTCTGTATCCGCTTCACGGGCCACTCTCTGGATCTCAGTGAGCTGCAGGTCTTGAGAGGTTAACTCGGCTTCAAGCTCTCCCTCGCTCTCAAGCAGCTTGTCCCTGGCCGCTTCATCGGCAATCCGCTCTTCTTCGACTCGAGTTTGCTCTTGGCCAAGCTCGTCGACCTCAGTGCGAATCGATTCGCACTGGCTGATCAAGTTCTGCCGGCGCTCTCCAAGGAGTTCGAGCTCGCTTTCTAACTTCTGAATTCCTAAAAGCGCGTTTCGCTCTTCAAGGCTAACTCTTTCAAATTCTCTTTCCCGGTCTAAGCGCTGAAGTTCGGTTTCGGTGGCGACAGCTTCGCTGCGACCCAAGTTGGCATCAAGCTCCGAGCGCTGGTTCACCAGCAAATCGCGACGCTCCGTGTTCTTTTCCACGGTACGTTTGAGATCATAGAATTCACGACCAATGAGGAAAAGGTCTATGGTCTCAAGTTCCGACTTAAGCTCTTTGAATTTTTTGGCTCTGGTCGCTTGAACTTTAAGACTTCGGATCTGCTTTTCTAGCTCTGTAATGATGTCTTGAAGGCGAAGCAGGTTGCCATTGGTCTGTTCTAATTTTTTTTCGGCCTCTTTGCGCTTGGCCTTGTATTTGGTAATGCCAGCGACCTCTTCAAAGATCACTCGTCGGTCTTCGGGCTTCACGTTGATCATGCGATCGATCTGACCCTGCTCGATAATCGAGTAGGCGCGGCGCCCCACGCCGGTATCCATGAAAAGTTCGTGAATGTCTTTTAGGCGGCAGGGGATGCGGTTGATAAGAAATTCGCCGTTGCCATCGCGATAAATGCGACGAGTAACGGAGATCTCTTCCCCCCTCTCAAACGAAGCAAACTGCGGAGCCAGGGGCACCCCTTGTTTGTCGAGAACCAAACTCACTTCAGCCATGGAGGTGGCCGCCCGTGAATCCGAGCCTGCGAAAATAATATCTGTCATCGACTCGCCACGAAGGTGTTTGGGACTTTGTTCCCCCATCACCCACATTATGGCGTCGACGATATTACTTTTTCCGCAGCCATTAGGGCCAACAACGCCCGTAATGCCTGGTTCAAAAGTAAGGATCGTCCGGTCAAGGAAAGACTTAAACCCTTGTAGTTCTAGTCGCTTTAGTCGCATCAGTTCTTTGTATTTAACGCCGCTTGTGCTGCAGCAAGTCTCGCCACCGGTACCCGAAACGGTGAACAACTGACGTAATTAAAGCCGAGGCGGTGGCAGAATTCAATCGTTGCTGTATCACCCCCCTGTTCTCCACAGATTCCGATCTTAATTTTGGAGTTGGTTGAACGCCCTTTTTCGCAGGCAAAACGTATTAATTCGCCTACTCCTTCTTGGTCCACAGTAATAAAAGGATCTTGCTTCAAAAGACCGCGTTCTACATAAGACGGAAGAAAAGATCCGGAATCATCGCGAGAAAGGCCCATGGTCATCTGGGTAAGATCGTTGGTTCCAAACGAGAAAAACTCAGCTTCTGTGGCTAATTGACCGGCAATTAACGCAGCCCGTGGAATTTCGATCATGGTTCCGACACGGTAGCTCACTTTAATGTCGCGCCGTTTAATAACCTCTTCACAAACCGCGACCACATTGGATTTGAGCACCTTGTACTCTTCCATCGCAATGATGAAAGGGATCATAATTTCCGGTTCGAGCTTAAACTCTTCGTTCTGAATCAAATCGCAAGCCGCCTCAATTATGGCGCGCACCTGCATTTTGTAAATCTCAGGGAAGGAAATTCCCAAACGGCAGCCGCGGTGTCCCAACATAGGATTAAGCTCGTGAAGCGACTTCAGCTTTGTCTTAATCGCATCTAGAGAGACGTTGAGAGAGCGGGCTAAAACTACAAGCTCTGGCTCAGTCTTTGGCAAAAACTCATGAAGCGGCGGATCTAAAAGGCGGATGGTGACCGGATACCCCTTCATCTCACGAAAAATCTGAATGAAGTCTTCCTTCTGCATGGGGAAGATCTTAGCCAGTGCGCCTTCGCGCTGTTTTAAGGAATCAGCAAGAATCATCTCTCGGACGGCTTGAATTCGGGACTCTTCAAAGAACATGTGCTCCGTACGGCAAAGGCCTACGCCCTCAGCCCCAAAGCTACGAGCCACTTTCACGTCATTAGGAGTTTCCGCATTGGCACGAACGCCCAAGGTGCGAGTTTCATCGACCCAGCTCATGAATTCAGAAAAATTTTGATCTACTTGACTGTTAATTGTCGGAACATACCCCAAGATCACTTCGCCAGTAGCGCCGTCAATGGTAAGAGCGTCGCCGCGTTTTACTACATGGCTACCCACGGTAAATTGAAGTTTCTGGTAGTCGATATTCACGGTGCCACAACCGGCTACGCAAGGCTTGCCCATACCTCGAGCCACGACCGCAGCATGAGATGTCATGCCACCAAGTGCGGTGAGAATGCCTTCCGCGGCATCCATTCCCCCGATATCCTCCGGAGAGGTTTCATGACGAACGAGAACGCAAGGGCGCCCCATTTTTTTTAGCCGCTCTGCCTCTTCTGAGGAGAAGACGGCTTCTCCCGAAGCAGCTCCGGGCGAGGCCGGCAATCCTTTTGCGATAACATTTTTCGGGTGTTTGGGATCTAAGCGAGGATGGAGCAGTTGCTCTATTTGCAATGGCGTTACCCGACCAATCGCCTCGTGTTTTGAGATCAACTTCTCATGGACCATGTCCACAGCGATCCGAACGGCAGAAGAAGCGCCACGCTTTCCGTTTCGCGTCTGTAAAAGATACAACTTATCTTTTTGCACCGTGAACTCGATATCCTGCATGTCACGGTAGTGAGTTTCCAATAGGTGATAAAGGCGAACCAAGTCCTTGTAGCAAACCGGGAAGAGCTCTTCCATCGTTTTGGCATCCGTGCCATTCATCGCCGAGCCCTGATTGATGGGACTGGGTTGACGAATTCCTGCCACGACGTCTTCGCCCTGAGCATTTTTTAGGAACTCTCCAAAAAATCTTTTTTCCCCAGTGGAAGGATCGCGGGTGAAAGCGACTCCGGTAGCACAGTCGTCTCCCATATTTCCAAAGACCATCGCTTGCACCGAAATTGCAGTTCCCCAGTCTTCAGGAATCTTATTGATACGGCGGTAACTAATAGCGCGAGCCGCCATCCAAGAGCTAAATACCGCACCGATGGCTCCCCATAGCTGTTCTTTGGGATCTTGAGGAAACGGTTTCCCAGTTTCCTGCAATACCATTTTTTTAAATTCCGCGACTACCTTTTCCAGATCCTCAGCGGTTAAATCAGCATCGTCGGTGACGCCACGGCGAGTTCTGGACTGATCCAAAAAGGCTTCAAACGGGTGCGTGGGCACATTGAGCACGACGTCGGAATACATCTGGATAAACCGACGGTAGGCATCAAAGGCAAATCTGGCATCTTTGGAGGCATTTTTTAGCCCCTGAACTGTCTCATCGTTAAGTCCGAGGTTTAAGATGGTATCCATCATGCCCGGCATACTAGCGCGGGCTCCAGACCGGACAGAAACCAGTAGCGGATTTTTTGGGTCAGCAAAACCCAAACCAACCACTTTTTCCATCTTGGCTAGTGCAGCCTCAACTTCTGTAACGAGTCCTGGGGGATAAGTTTTTTTATTCTTGTAGAAGTGGGTGCAAACTTCCGTTGTGATCGTAAATCCTGGAGGAACCGGAAGCCCCAGCCCTGTCATCTCGTGGAGGTTGGCACCTTTGCCACCCAAGAGATTCTTCATCCCCTGATTTCCCTCAGCTTTTCCATCCCCAAAAAAGTAAACCTGCTTTTCCATCGACCCTCTCCTACCAAGTCAGATGTTTAGAAAGATATCCTGCAAGCTCGGAAACCGAGACCCGCTCCTGCTTCATCGAATCACGTTCCCGAACTGTGACGGTTTGAGCGGTGAGACTTTCCCCGTCGACCGTAATGCAAAACGGCGTGCCTGCCTCATCCTGTCGCCGATAGCGCCGGCCAATGGCCCCTTTGTCATCGAAGTAACTGTTCCAACGCAGTCTAAGATCAGCAAACACCTTCTCGGCCATCTCCGGCATGCCTTCCTTATTCACTAAAGGAAGAACGGCGAGCTTGATGGGCGCCAACGCTGGATGGAATCGCAATACCGTGCGAACTTCATCGCCGTCTTTTTCCTCTTCAAACGCATCGATCAAAAATGCCAACGTAGCACGGTCAGCGCCAGCACTGGGTTCAATGACGTGCGGGAAAAAGCGCGACTTGGTGGGCTCATCAAAATAGGAGAGATCTTTTTTGCTAAATTCCGAATGCTGTTTGAGATCGTAGTCTGTACGGTTGGCAATGCCTTCTAGCTCCGAGCAACCAAACGGAAAGTCGTACTCAATGTCCGCACAGCCGCTGGCATAATGGGCAAGTTCATTCTTTTCGTGCTCGCGCAGATGAAGGTGCTCTTTCTTGATGCCAAACTTCAGATACCACTCGAACCTGGCTGCTTTCCAGTATTCGTACCACTTACCGGCTTCACTGGGATTGCAGAAGAATTCCATCTCCATCTGCTCAAATTCTCTAGAGCGGAAGGTAAAATTGCGCGGATTAATCTCGTTGCGAAATGCCTTACCAATCTGGGCGATGCCAAAGGGCAGCTTCACGCGTGAGGAGTCTACAATATTTTTAAAATTGGCAAAGATTCCCTGACAGGTCTCCGGCCGAAGATAGACCTGTGAAGTGCTATCTTCCATTGCCCCCACAAACGTCTTAAACATCAAATTGAATTGCCGCGTTTCGGTAAACTTATCTTTGGTGCCACAAGCCGGACACTGGTTGTTGGTGATGTGATCGGCCCGAAACCGCCCCTTACATTGCAGGCAGTCAACCATCGGATCGGTGAATGAGGTCACATGCCCTGAAGCTTCCCAAACCTTGGGATTCATCAAAATAGAGCAGTCCATTCCCACTACGTCGGATCTCCGAAGCACAGTTTCTCGCCACCAGGCGTCTTTAATGTTGCGCTTGAGCTCAACTCCAAGCGGTCCATAGTCCCAGCAGCCGTTAAGGCCACCGTAAATCTCGCTGGATTGAAAGATAAAACCACGACGGCGACAGAGTGAAACTATCGCTGACATCTTCTGTTCGCTTAATTTTGGGGCGGGTTTTGCCATCCCTGAATTCCCTTTTAGCTTTACGGCCGCCCGATAAGGGGCCTTTTGAAAAGAAGATACCGTAGCTGCAAACCGGGGGCGCGTCTACTGGGGAGAAAGGCTTTTCAATTCTACGGAAAAGTCCGTTATGACAGGGCTTTTAGCCAATCCGCAAGAAGTGGATAGAGCAGAAGACAAAAGGCAGCAGGCATAAAGAAAAGCAAAAGAATGAGGCTCACCTTAAAGGGGAACTCCTCTCCATGGCGCTGAAGGGCCTCTTCCTGTTCCTTAATCACGCGGTTTCTAAACGCACGCATTGCCCCCAATACCGGGCTTCCCTCCTCGTAAAGGATTAAAAGGAGGCAAAACCAGATTCGTGTCTCAGGCAAAGAAAATCCTGAGGCTAACCGCCGGAGGGTAACGCTTATTGGGGTCCCCTCACCCTTTAATTCCCGCGCCAATACGGGGGTCACAGGTTTTAGTGCATTTGCCGATTCTATCCAAGAAAAGGAAAGATCGTATCCCACCTCAAGATGCAGGAGGACCGACTCGATGAAGGAAAGTAACTCCGCACGCTGCCGATTGCATCGAGCGGTTTTTAAGAAAACCGCTTTTAAATAAATTGGGCCGATATCCATAAAACCCATAGCCCCACCAGTTCCGCAATCAGGCAAGCCAAACTCAACCAACAAAAGGCTGGATCAGCAAAGTAATGAAAGAAAGAAACCTCCTGGGAATAGGCTAGATAAGCCAGCAGCCCCCAGGGAAGGAGGAAAGCCAAAGCCCCTTGAAGGATCGCCACCGATCGGACTCGCCGAGACCGCGTTTCGGTCTGCCGGTGGCGTTCCATTAGCGATGTACCGCTCTGAAGAAAGGGCAGCAGTGGCAAACCAGAGGCATAACCCATCAACAAAACCGAAACGACTTGCCCCACCTCGCGACTTGGGGTCCGTTGGAGAAACTTTTTTAGGCAAAGTTCCAAAGATTGCCCTTTGTCGAAACGGTCGAGTGTTTTAGCCAAACGGCGAGTGAACTCTAAAGGCTGTTTGTCTCCCAACAGAAAAAGGCTGGCAGAGAGGTTTAGGCCCGATTCCAAAAAGCCCTGAAGGGCATAAAGCGTAGGAAGACAGGTCCCCTCAATCTCCTTTAAATGGTGGTGGCGCCGTAACCTGAGCGAACCGCGCATCCATAAAGGAAAGGGCGGTATCGCTAGAAGTCCCCAAAGCCAGTTTCCCGCAAATCCTCCGGCAAGTAGGGCTGCGGCGCATACGCCTAGAGCAGTTAAGAAAGCCCGATTCTCCTCGCGAGGAATTCTCCACGTATGAAGTCGACGAATCTTGGCCAATTCCAACCGTCCGGAGGACCGGCACCACACCCAGGCCAGTCCGCAAATCGTGCCCGCAAGTCCGACATTAATAAGAAAAGAGGTTAGATTCCCCATCATGAAGGTTGGCTAAGCAGCCTTGGTGCCAAGAATATTTGCTTAGCCTGGGGCAATTCGCTATCGTCCCCAACCATGACACCCACGCCAGATAACAAAAGCTATCGGCATCCCACCGCCGAAGTTGCTGAAAATGCGGTGGTCGGAGAAGGCACCAAAATCTGGCACCAAGCGCAGATTCGAGAAAACGTAAAGATTGGGTCCCATTGCAACATTGGCAAGGGCGTCTATATCGATAAAGACGTCACCATCGGCAACGGCGTAAAGATTCAAAATGGGGTCTCAATCTACAAAGGTGTGGAGCTTGAGGATGACGTCTTTGTGGGCCCCTATTGCAGCTTTACCAACGATCTGCGTCCGCGCTCTTTTCTAAGTGATTGGGAGGTGATTCCTACCCTTTTAAGGAAAGGCTGCTCTATTGGAGCCAATGCCACGATCCTCTGCGGTGTCACACTCGGCGAGTACTGTATGATAGCGGCGGGAACCGTGGTTACGGATGATACCCTTCCCTACGGCCTTTATTTGGGTAACCCGGCCCGTCTTAAGGGATTTGTTGGAAAAAACGGGCACGAGTTGACGATCGCCGAAGCCAAGCTGGGAATTCTGACCTACGAATGCCGCCGCACAAAAGAAAAACTTCGCATCAAGTTTGAAACATTCACCGAATGAAAAGCGAATCCCCTTCCTTTGTCTATTTTGTACCCGTCCATAACGAGGCGGCTATCCTGGCAAAAAGCGTCGAAAAACTAGAAGCGGCCCTTTCTGCTTATCCGGGAAGCGAAGTCTTTTTGTTGGAAAATGGAAGTTCCGATAACTCCTCGAAAATTGCCAAATCATTGGAAGGAACCAGGCAAGGAGTCACCTTTCGCGCCTTCTCCACGCCACTAGCCGGAATGGGCCACGCCTACCGGTTAGGTTTGCAACACCTCCCGAAACTCGACGCCTCTCGACGCGTAGTTTTTACGGCGGCGGATCTTCCTTTTGGCTTTTCTGATGTCGAGAGTTTCTTACGGGTGTCCCCGTCGATCCCCCTAGCGATCGGATCAAAAGCCCACCCTGGCAGCCTGGTTCATCGTGGAGTTTTGAGAAGTTTAATGAGCCAGACCTTTTTTACCGCCCGTCGCCTATTGCTAGGGATGAGAACACGCGACTGCCAGGGCACCTTGTTTGTCCGTGGTGATTTAATTAAAGAGATGGAAAAGGCGCGCGCAGGAGACTTTTTTTTCACTACTGAAATGACGTATATCGCAGAGAAAAAAGGGTGGGACATGGTGGAGATGCCCGTCACCTATGTGCCCACAAGCCGCCCGTCGACGGTGCGCCCCTTTCGTCACGGGAAGCAGATGCTCCGGCAGCTCTGGAACCTTCGGCAGAACCCCCCTGTGGTTTAGATTTTGGAAAAGAGAATGAAAAATATAGTAGGCCTGGGCGGCTGGGTCGGGTTTCTCGTGGGCGCCGTTTGCTTTCATTTTACACTTGGAATCTCGCTTCTCTCCCCAACTTTTGACCGATGGCTTTTGTCGGACGATCCGGGAACCCATGTCCTGGGCTGGTATTTCTTCCGAAATGATGCGTGGAGTTTCCCGCTTACCAAAATTCACTCGTTCATGGCGCCCATTGGCTCGACGCTGATTCAGACCGATTCCATACCCTGGTGGGGCGTCGGTTTTAAAATCGTTTCGCCGTGGCTCCCCTCGCCCTTCCAATACTTTGGCCTGTGGCTTTTTCTGTGTTACGGGCTACTCGGTTTTTTTGCCTATCGCATTCTTAAAAAAAGCGGCACCGACTTTTTTACTGCACTGTTGGGGACGACTCTCGTTGTTCTCTCGCCGGTCTTTGTGAACCGTTTCGGGCACAATGCTCTGTGCGCCCATTGGATCATTTTGGCCTTTCTTGAATTAGCGTTGGATGCCGTACTGGCTCCGGCGTCGGTCCCGCTTCCTTTTTGGCGGCTGCTTATTTTGACTGGGATTGCGGTGGGCACGCATGCCTATCTGGCTTTTATGAGCGGCCTGCTTTCGCTGGCACTTTTCGCCGGAACGTTTTGGGAGTCCACACGTCAGGGACGAAAGAAAATCGCCACTCAGGCACTTGCCTGGGCGTTTTTCCAAATTGGTCTCGCCTGGTCACTTGGTTATTTTGTAATTGCCCAACCGCGCGCGGGAATGTTTACCGAGTTTGGGATTGATTTGCTTTCCTTTATTAACCCTGGTTATCGCTCCCGTTTTCTTCCCCAGCTTTTTCAAATAAACATCGAAAACTTTGCCTATCTTGGAATCGGGCTCTTGAGTCTCTTTATAGTTGCAGCAGGGATCGGGCTTTGGAACAAAGAAAAGAAAGTTATCCCCTGGCGGAAAGCCTTTGGCCGCAAAGCAACTAGACCGTTTCTTTGGGTGGTTATTTTCTTTGGTATTTATTGTTTTTCGCCAAAAATAACCTGGGCGGGGCACAGGCTGGTAAGCCTGCTCTTTCTTTACCGGCTTATCGCCCCCATTCCCGACATTTTTAGAGCGTGTGGTCGTTTCCTTTGGCCGGCTTACTATTTGGCTCTTCTTTTTGCGATTCTGGTAATCGCTCGTTCTCTTCCCAAAAAGGCGACGTACGCTGTGCTTCTTACCGTACTTACCCTCCAATGGTGGGATCTAGGAACGTGGTACTTGGACATAGAAAATCGAATCGCCTACCCAACGAAAACCGCACAAGCAGTGCTCCCGCCGGTACCCTCAAACATAGCGCGACTCACTCTCATTCCGCCCTATTTGCCAGACGGCGATTACTTATGCGGGGAGGGAATCGACTTCTCAAGCGCCCGCTACCTCGCTTTGGGAAAATATGCGGCGATGAAAAAGCTTAGTTATAACAGCGGCTACGCTTCTCGCCCCCCCTCTCAACGGCTACGCCAACTCTGTGAGCAGACAATGGTTGAATGGGAAAAAGGAGACTACCGCAAAGGGGAGCTCTACGTAGTTCGTCCCGACGTAGCCTTACGAACTGAGGCCCATTTTCTCAAAAGTCTCGCCTGCCAAAAGTGGGAGCAATTTTGGGTCTGCTATTCACCCTAGATTATGAATAAACTCACCAGTCTCTTGCCCCAAACAACGCCATGCGTTTAGAGTGCCCTCAACAACAGTATTTGGGAGTAACGATGGCACAAGCCCCTTCGCATAAGTCTAAAGTGGTGGATGGAAAAAGCGTCCCTGAAGCCTACCTCCGGCGCATCGGAATGAGTGCCGCAGATCCCGCCTTTTGGGTAAAAAAAGACGGCACCTATCAGCCACTTATGTGGAAAGAACTTCACTCGCAGATGCTGGGGATCTTTTCTGGACTTCAGAAGTTAGGAATTAAAAGTGGAGATGCAGTTTGCATCATGAGCAATAGCCGCCCTGAGTGGCTGCTCTGTGACCTAGCCATTCAAGGGCTTAAGGCCATTAGCGTTCCTATTTATCATTCCAGTTCACTAGAAGACGTCACGTACATCCTCGATCATTGCGGGGCCAAAGCCGTATTTGCGGAGGATGCGGCTCAGTGTAAAAAACTGGCGCAAATTTTTAAAGATAGGCCGGCACTGCCTGTCGTTGTGATGTCAGGGGACTCCTTTTCTGGCCTAAAAACAGAGCCACTGAAAACGTTTGCCGCATTAGACAATGAAAAAGAGGCACACGAAACGTACGCCAAAAGTGCAGCCGCGATCCAGCCTAAAGATATCGCTTCGATTGTCTACACCTCGGGGACAACTGGCTTGCCCAAAGGGGCCGCCCTTCTCCATTTAAATTTTGGCCACGAGCTCCGCTCGATTGTGAATGAGATCGAACTGTATAGTTCCGACATTACCCTCACCTTCCTCCCTTTCGCCCATATCTTTGGACGGGTGGAAAGTTACATGCCAATTTTTGCTGGAACTTCCTTGGGTTTTGCCGAAAGCATAAACTCTGTCTCTCAAAACATTCAGGAGCTGCGCCCTACGCTACTGCTCAGCGTACCGCGTATATACGAAAAGATTTACGCCAAAATCCAGTCTGAGATTGAAGCCGGTTCGCCCGCAAAGAAAAAGATTTTCCATTGGGCAGTAGGAATTGGCCGGCAAGTCGCCCGCATGAGATCGTTCAAACAGACACCCTCACCCCTGTTGTGGGCCAAGTTCCAAATTGCCGACAAATTAGTGCTGGAAAAAGTCCGCAATAAGATGGGCGGTAGAATTCGCATGACAGTGTCTGGCGGCGCCCCGCTCAACCGAGACCTCTGTGAATTTTTCCATGCTTGCGGCATTAAGGTTCTTGAGGGCTACGGCCTCACAGAAACCACGGCGGCAATTACGGTAAATCACCCCGATAACTACCGTTTTGGTACCGTGGGAATCCCCGTCGGAGATACTGAATTTAAGATCGCCGAGGATGGTGAAATTCTTGTTAGAGGTTCGCTGATCTTCAAGGAATATTATAAGAATCCAGAAGCTACGGCCGAAACTATCAGGGATGGCTGGTTTCACACCGGAGATATCGGCGAATTCGATCAGAGCGGTTTTCTGCGCATCACCGATCGTAAAAAAGAATTAATAGTCACCGCTGGTGGAAAGAATGTAGCTCCACAGAAGTTAGAAAACTTGATTAAGAGTCGCCGTTTTCTCTCCAATGGCTTGGTGTTCGGAGACCAAAAGAAGTACCTCGTGGCTCTTATCACTTTAAATGAGACTGAGATCATCAAATGGGCGAATAATGAAGGGTTGGCGTTCGGTAACTACTCGGAACTAAGCGTGAACGCTCGAGTGCACCAAGAGATTCAGATTGAGATGAACGAGGTAAACCGGGGTTTGGCTAGCTACGAATCGATCAAGAAGTTCAAGATCCTCCCCGCCGACTTCACAGTCGAGAGCGGGGAGCTCACTCCCTCTCTAAAGCTAAAACGTCGAGTCTGTGTGGAACGCTATAAGATAGAGATTGAGGCGATGTACTAACCCCGTAGCTTTTCTCTTTACCTACGTTTTCTCATCCGTTATCTCCCGCGTATGGAGATAAAGCCTGAGACCCCTATCGACCACGCCCTTCATTTGGCGCGCGAAGATGCCAAGACCGGCAATATGTTTTATGACGCTTTTCTGAATGCAGAGATTTTTATTCCGGTGAGAAAAGAGGGGGCCGACCAAGGCACTTGGTCTGAAATTGCGCCCAATGAGCGATTCTTTCCGCTGTTCCTAAAGCATGAGGAAACCAAGGTGGTTCCTGCCTTTGATAAACTGGAACGGCTACAGTTTTGGGCAGAGTCCCGCGCTCTCGATTATGTGAAGGTCCGTTGTCATCTTTTTTTAAAGACTCTGGCTCCCGAAATTGGGTTGGCATTGAATCTTGCCACTGCATACAGCCATTTTTTTGAGGCAAAGACGTTGGACCAACTTCGGCAGGCAGCCCAGTCAGTGATGCCTTCGTGACCCCAGTCACAGTCCTTTGGGAAAATGAATTTTTTCTGCTCTCCGATAAGCCTTCCGGTTGGCTTACCATTCCCGGGAGAACCGGCGAGGCAGATTCCCGTCCCTGCCTTTGGCATTTACTGGAAAAGCAATCGGGCAAGAAGTTATGGTGTGTTCACCGCCTGGATAGTGAGGTGTCCGGTTTAGTTCTTTTTGCAAAAAGCGCAGAGGCCCATCGCATTGCCAACCTGTGGTTTGAGGACCGATTAATTAAAAAGACCTATGAATGTCTCACTGAAAAGCCGGTCAATGTGGCTTTTCCCTTAAAACAAAAACAGGCCTGGAAAAGCATTCTTCTCAAAGGGAAACGCCGCGCCTACGAAAAACCCTTTGGAAAGGAATGCTCGACGCTTGCTGAGTTTTTGGGGGACATCGAAATCTCTGGCGGCAAGCATGGCCATTGGGTTCTCTCACCACTCACCGGCCGCCCCCACCAGCTACGATTTGAAATGGCAAAACACGGTTTCCCCATTTGGGGAGACACTCTATATGGCGCACTGCGCCCTATACAGACAGGAACCATCGCGCTCCGGGCCGTCGCGTTAGACTTTTCTCAATGTCCAAAAAGAGAGGATTTTCAGCTACCGATGACGTTGAGCGGCCCTTCTCTTAAAGATTGGGTCAGCGAAGAAAAATCGCCTCAGTAACCCCCGTCAAGATGCGATAAAATAGGAGAAATACCTTTCCCCCTATTATCATCGTGAAAACCACCCTAGCTAATTCAAAGGAATTAAGCACGACCCGAGAAAACTCAATGCTTTCTGCAACCGTTGCGGTTGCACTGGCTCTATTTTTCAGCCTGGTCTGTTTTTCCCCTGGTCGTTTGATGACGGTGGATACCGAAATCCGGCGTGAAATTGCCCGAAGTCTTTGGCAGGATGGCGATGTCTTTACCGCATTAACTCCCGAAAATCAGGGCGGCCTAGTTCGTAGGAATTCGTCGAAGTCTGCGACGCGCGGGACTTCCTTTTACGGCATCGGCCAGTCGCTGATACTTATCCCCTTCGATCTTATTGGAGTCGGACTTGCTAAAACAATTTCCTCTCCGGCTTATAAAAAAGAGGCGGTTGAACTTTTGCCGCTCAGTTTTCTCTATGGTCCCCTGATGGGGCTGCTTTTCTTCTATTCCGTAATGGTCTTGCTCACCACGTTGGGTTTCTCTACGAAAGTAGCTCGAGCCACAGCGGCAATTCTTCTTCTCACTACGACAGCGCTAATCTACTCAGTGCAGATCCTTCAAGACGAGATTCCGATAGCGGTGCTCCTCTGTTTTGGATTAACGCTTGCCCTACGTTACCTAAGCACCAAAAAGCCATCCGATGCTTTCTGGGCTGCCTTACTGGTTGCTTCAAGCTTTCTTTTCCGTCTCAATGCGATATTCGCGCTTCTTCCCTTGGCTGGCTTGATTTGGGATCGTTCCCTAGCTCTTAAGGAAGGAAACGGTCCCCTAAAAAAAGCGATACCTGCTATTGTTTTAGGGGTCGCAGTCCCGCTTCTCATTTTTATGGCATTCTCATTTTGGAGATATGGGGAGTTCTTCTCCACAGGATATGCAAAGCTGCCTGACGCAATTTCGACCCAACAGATTCAGTGGAATCTGGCGTGGGGCGTTCTATTTGGATTGGGTAAAGGTTTTTTCATCCTTTCCCCCGTAGCCTTTCTTGCTTTTGCGGGATTTTGGAATGGACGCCGGCGTTACCCTTACTTCATAGGGAGTCTATTCTTGTGCATGGTAGCATCCTCGTTAGTTTATTCTCGCCTTACGGGAGCCGCATTTCCCGATGGAAGCGAAAGTTGGGGAGATCGATTTCACACTCATCTGTGGTTTTTTTTCGGAGTGGGTCTCGCCCTGTTTTTGGAAAGGAAAAGAATCTCTACTTTCCCAAAATTGATTATTTTGGTCAGTTTTCTTTTTCAAATTATGGCCTGTTGGGCCCCTGACGCTTTCGAGGCTTTCCCACACCCAAACGAGGCGATCACAACGCGAAAAACGAGAATGTTGCTTAGCGGAAAAGAAGGACAACTAGGAAGGCGGATGCGAACGGTGGGGTACTTTTTCTCAGGCTATTTTCCCCAGGAGTGGGTGTCACTCGAACCGCAGAAAAAAATGGCTGAGAGCTTTCTGCCCAATGTTTGGGGAATTTCGTTTTGGAAGAGAATTGGAGTAACTGGGTTGGGACTTTTGTGCATAGGACTCTGGAGCCTTTGCCTCGCCTCGGCTAGCTATTTTTGGTACTTAGCTTGGCGAAAACAGGCTTGGTAGCGCCGTAGGAAATTTGAGATAGGCACAGTTATCCTGCCGAAACGGGACAACTCTTACGCTTTTCCTTCCCATTTTGTTGCAAAATTACGGCACTAATTCGTGGATCGGCGCGCTGGCTTTCCACGCGATAATTTCCCCAATAATACTCTTTTTCCAAGACGACGCTGTTGTAGGGATTAAAACGATCGGGAGCCCCAAGCACTCCAATTACGTCAGCGATGGTTGCTCCGCACTTAAGCTCGCTAAATACCTTGTTATAGAGTTTCTCTTTCCATTGGTTTTTAGCGTTAATGAGCTGGATCTCCGCCACCGCTTCCACTATCTGTTGTTCTTCTCTAACCATCATTTCTGGTGGAACTGGCAGGCTATGATTTTTCTTCTTAGTTATCGAACGGTGGGCTAATGCCATTTGCCCCCTATCCCACTTCAACAAACGAAATGCCCGGTAGCCCCCTTCATTTTCATCCCAAAAGAGGACAGGGGACCCCTGCTCTTTTACCTCGGTCACACCAGCCCAATTCACCTGTTCGAGATGGAGAACCAATCCGCGCGAGGATTGATTTCCATTTAGCGTTTCCACATGAGAGGTGGCCACTTGGCTTAACTCGGGAAACTCGCTCATACCTATTCGAACCAGAGCACTCGCCCACGCTTTAGAAAGCGCCTCTTCTTTATCTGCCGATCCATTGGACTCCCCGACAAAATAGACGCTAGTGTCCGGCGCAGGAACCCGATTGGCCCAGCTAGGAAGCAGCTTGAGGTCGTTATTTGGAGTAAGAAGCTTGGTGCGACTGAGGAGAGAATGGGAGGGCGCCGGTTGGCGCGAAATGAGATTCGCACAGCCGGAGAAGGACAACAGAATGGCTGCCGCCAAAAATGCGGAATTAATTTTGAGCTGTCGGCGCGTTGAGCACATTGTCCCTCTGTCGACGGCCGACGTCGCGGAGTATCTGTTTCACTTCAGTGTTGGAAGAAAGCCTCTCAAAATAGGCGCGCTTTGCCTTTTCAAAATCCACAATCGAGATTTCAGCAAGCGAGTAGGCGCGTGTTGACGTGGCACCGTGTGGTCCGTCGAGCACGGTTTCCCAATATCGATTGACGATGGTTAGGCTGGGCATTGGCACCCGAAAACCCCGGGTGGCAGAAATCACGCGTTGCCCGGCATAGCCATCTTTGCGCAACGTTTCCCCCACTTGGTTCTGGTCTAGGAAATTATCAACCAACGCCCGCATGGGTTCGGAAAGGGCCTTCTCATCGGACATGTTCATGGCACCGGAGCGAGAAGAGTCTCCGTCGACCTCAACAAAACCAACAAAGTATTTTTTCCCATTTTCTTCGTAACTAGGAACGGTGACACGCGCCCATCCCGGTTTGCTCTCATCGTCAGCCCGTTCGATCACTTTGGCACTACGAGAGGCACAACCCGGAAGTAAAAAGGCAAACGTGGTTAGGGTGAGGCAAAGCCCCGAGAAAAAACGTCGTTTCATGAAATACTCCGAGGAAAAACGTTCTTACGTTTCGTCTTTTTTGATTACGGCGAGTTTGAGATTGATGAAGTCGGCAACGCCCGCGGTGTAAATTACCTTCTTGAGAACGTTAAAACGAAGGTTCTTATCCGCCTGCATCACGATCGTTCCCGTAAAGGAGTGCGCATCGTTTCGCTCTTGAATAAACATAGAGCGGTCTTTTTGAGCTTTGAGAGCTTGGGCAAGTTTTACAATAGTGACACCGTCACGATAAAGCTCAGCGCGTGGAATGTCACCGTTCTCCAAAGGAATCAGCTCTTTATCATCGAGGATGATGGCTTTTTGAGTGACTACCAACTGCAAGGATGGCGTAGGAGGGGTCGTAGACGTCGAATTGGGCAACGTGATGTCTTTGCCCATACTGAAATCCGAGATGACCGTGGAATAGTTCTTCAACAAGAAGAACAAGATGGCCATAAGGATATCGAGCATGGAGGCCAACATTAGGCCGCTGCCAATGCCGCCGCCTTTGTTACGCATGCGGCTAGTTTTGCGATTAGCCGTTGCTCGGCTGCCTCTAGATCCACCGCCACTACTTGTATCACCAGCCATTAGACTCCTCCGATACTGACTTCAGGGAACAGACGATTGAATTGATCGCTCTCTGGCTTTTGGGAGATATCAGGAGGAACCGATTGGTACCCCTCATCCCCTTTTCGCATTTCGCGCGAAGCATCCATCGCCTGGATCATGACGTCGTAGGTGACGTCATCGCTGGGAATCATTGTGATTTCGTTTACCTTAGGCCGTTTGACTTTCAACCCAAGCAGGTATTTGTGAAGATCGGCAAACGGATAGATCCCGTTGGCCATCATCATGGTCTTATCACCCAGGCCCGCCGTTTTAATAACGAAGCCAGAAGCGTTAATGTACACGGTGAGATCAAGCTTATTGTCTTCTTCTTTCGCTTTCTTCACCTCTTCGGCGGTAGAAGCGACTTTGGGAAGGGGAGCATTGATCATCACCACCGGAATCACTCCGGCGAACATCATCAAGAAGAACATGAGACAGGTGATCATGTCGATGAAGGGGGTAAGGTTCAGCCCCTCCATCGCCTTCTGTCGATTATTTTTTCTTGTAGGGGAATGCGCCACAGGATCGCTCCTGACTAGTCGTTAGCGGCCGCATCGTCGTCCATCGAAACACCCTTGACGCCAGCTTTGTGAGAAGCCGACAGCAAGTTGATCAACTTCACCGAATACTGATCAATATCAGAGATGATGGCGTTGATTTTCGATTGGAGCACCGAGTGGACCAAAAGTGTTGGGATAGCTACAAAGATACCGAGAGCCGTTGTATGCATGGCGATCGCAATCGCCTTTTGCAAGAACTGCTGCCTCATGGCGGCATCTACGTTGTCGCCCGAAGCCCGAAATGCCGTGATTAGACCGATGATAGTTCCAAACAATCCGATTAGGGTGGAGAGGTTGGCCAGAGTCGGTAGGTAAAGTGACCGGGCTTCCAGCTTCGGAAGCACTTCTAGGGTCGCTTCATCCACGGCATTTTGAATGTCAGTGGTGGAGTCTTTGGCTCGGGTGAGGCCGGCCTTTAATACTCGAGGAAGCAGAGCCTGAGGCTTGCTGTTACACAAGCTGATGGCGCGATCTATATTGTCGCTTAAGACGTACTTCTTAAGCTTCGCCATGAAGGCCCGGCTATTCACCGAGAACTGAAATTGAATTCGTACCCAGCGCTCGATGGCGATCGCTGTACACATTACTGCTACCACCACCACCATGTAACTGGCGAACCCACCATCTTTTACAAAGTGCGCCAATTCTAGGATATCGCCCATTTGAATGCCTCCGTTTAGGCTTGGGGGGGTTTATTCACCCCAAAAAATTTATTTAGGTTTGTAGGAAACTTAAGACAGGAAAGGGGAATGCCCCTCTTTTATTAATTGTAGGCTATCTTCAAGAAAAAGCTAGGCCCGAGTCCACATCAGAAGAGGAAAAAAATTCCACTGGCGTAACGCACCGACCAATTGTTTGCTTGAAAATACAAAATGGGCACGCTTCCTGGAGGAGCCCCCGAATTAAAGGAGTCGGCATCTAGCTTCATAAAATAGCCGGCAACCTCCATGCGGATTCCCGCCTTAGCCGCAAAATAAAATTCAACACCGGCAACGACTTCACCAGTAAGCGCGCTTAAACTGCGCGTCTTATTCTGCACACTGTCGTCGTAATATCCCTTTTGATTGATCAAAGAAAGTCCCGCACCTAACCCAATGTAGGGAACAATATCGGTCGTATTGAGGCGGTATTTTACTCCAAGGATCAGGGGCACTGCGGTCATGTCAAATTGATGATAGCTGGGCTTTTGCGCGCTGCTGCTAGCCGTTTGTTTCCGCGTATCGTAGCTAAAATAGCCGACGCTACTATAGAGCAACCAGTTATAGGTCAAAGAGTAGGTTAGTCCGCCCTGCACATTAAAGAACGTCGCGTAATTTAAACCGGTGATGGGTCCATTGACGGCCTCTTGACTCTGAATCAGCGGAGTTATGGGAAGCAGCGTCGACAACATAAGATCCAAGCCAAGTTCCCCGGAACCGGCTTCGTTTTCGGTGAACCTCTCGCGACGGTAGGAGCCAAAAAGCCCTTTAAAGTCCTTTTTTGCGCCAAACGCATTTCCGCAGACAAGTAGCTCGAGGAATACAGAAAGGAGAAGAATCTTATGAAGAGGTTTCATCGGAGCCTCAAAAATGCAGAGGGGAAAAAAGGAAAGTGCCTAACGTTGATTATAGCATGATCACTTTTCCAATCGGGAGAGGACAAAAAGAACTAGCTCTAGGTGTGGTTTTGCACTTTCCTGGCTTAAGGTTTACAGATCGCAGCGCGTAAGGGTAAGCAGAGGTCCTGATGTTTTACTTTGGAAAGTGTTTGCAAGCGGCGGCCATGGCAGTGGTCGCTTTGGCGCTCTACGTAGGCTTTAACGAGCTTGAAAAGGCTCAAACTAAGGAAATAACTATGCTGGGCATCGGGGTCGTGATGTTCCTCCTAGGACGAATGATCGAAAGCCGGGCCGGCTAAACCTTTTTGCGCGACTACGCCCCCTTTCCCTTCTATTCTAAAAACGGTGAAAAAAAGGCGTATTCTAGGCATTGATCCCGGCTCCTATTTCTTGGGCATTGGCTGCGTGGAATACACGGATCGCGCGTCGCGTCTTATCTTTGCTGAAGTGATTGAAGCGCCTAAGGGACTTCCTCTTTACTCCAGGTTTGCTCTCATATTGAATAGGCTCAAAGGCCGCGTAGACGAGCTGCTACCCGATGAGGTGGCTTTTGAAGACACCTTTTTTGGAAAAAATCCTCGCAGCGCTCTTTTATTGGGAATGGCACGAGGTTTAGTGGCCAGCGTCTTCTTGGAACGAAAAATTCCAATTTTTGAATATGCTCCTGCCGCAGTGAAATCCGCGGTGGCAGGAAATGGCCGAGCGGATAAAGAGGCGATTAAAAAAATGGTGGAAATAACACTCGGTACCAAAATCAACTTAGGTTTTGATGCAACCGATGCGCTGGCAATCGCCGTCTGCCATGGAAGCCAGCGCCGGATTAACCAAATTTTGAGTACCAAGTAAGAAATCAGAGGTTGAAATAGTGATCGGATTTTTAAAAGGCAAAGTGATTTCCAAGTCTACCGAAAGCTTAAGCCTGGTACTGCTGACCGAAGGCACCGGGACAGGCTACGAAATCACCGCCCCACGACCTGTTTGGGAACACCTTCTTGAAGGCACCGATGCCGACCTTTGGATTCATACGCATGTCAGAGAAGACGTCTTGCATCTTTATGGGTTTGCCACTGAGACAGACAAAAAAATATTTCGTATTCTGCTCTCGGCCACAGGAGTCGGGCCCAAAGTAGCCCTGTCACTGATCGGAGAACTTGGCGTAAAAGCTATTGTCGATGCCATTGGCCGAAAACAGAGCGATGAATTGGCGGAGGCGCCCGGAGTTGGTAAAAAGCTTGCCCAAAAAATCGTGCTGGAGCTGGGAAGCAAGATTGAAAAGCTGGAATGGCTGCAGACAGTAAAGACTTTAAATGCCGCTGTCCGATCAAACCCTCACTCTTTGGAATCTACCGAAGAACGATTGCGGGACGAGCTTATCTCGGCACTTGAGAACCTTAGTTTCGCACCAAATGCGGTCCGCACCGCAGTGGAACGAGTCTTTTCCCAAACGGGGACAGCCCTTAGTTTTGAATTCGCTTTTAAGCAGTGTTTGCAAGAGCTATCAGGACGAGTCGCCTCTCGTGTAGAGACACTTTCGGCAGGGGGTCTCAATGGATGAGTTAGAGCCTCGTGTTCTGGATTTAAGAACGGAAAAGGATGAGGTCCGTACGGAAAATGCCTTACGGCCCCGACAACTTGCAGAGTTCATCGGACAGGCAGACCTTAAAGAGAAGCTTTCCATTTTTGTGGATGCCGCCCGAGGCCGTAACGAAGCCCTCGATCACACCCTTTTTTGCGGCCCACCCGGACTGGGTAAGACGTCGCTTGCCCATGTGATTGCTCATGAAATGGGAGTAGGCATTCTGGCCACTTCGGGCCCCGCCTTAGAGAAGGCTGGAGATCTGGCTGCGATTCTGACAAGCCTTAATCCGCGCGACGTTCTTTTTATCGATGAAATACACCGCTTAAATCGCGTGGTGGAAGAGGCGCTTTACCCCGCGTTAGAAGATTTTCGACTGGATATTATTGTGGGCGAGGGGCCAAGTGCACGGGTAGTACAAATTCCGCTCCCTCCCTTCACTCTTATTGGAGCAACGACCAGAGCGGGGCTGCTCACTTCTCCACTGCGCGATCGTTTTGGAGTGGTGGAACGGCTTGATTACTACCGGCCCGAAGATTTAAAATTGATCCTGGCTCGCTCAGCGGGAATTTTGCAGTGTCGCTTTGATTTAGAGGGCATTGGAGAGATCAGCACCCGAGCGCGAGGCACTCCCCGCATTGCCAACAGACTCCTACGTCGGGTACGCGACTTTGCTGAAATTCGAGGCACGGGCATTGTGGATCACGATATCGCCCGCGGTGCTTTGAAAATGTTGGATGTGGATGAGCGCGGACTCGATCAAATGGACCGTCGCTTTCTTTCTGCAGTGGTGGAAAAGTTTGGCGGTGGCCCCGTTGGAATTGAAACTCTCTCTTCCGCATTGAGCGAAGAACGAGAAACTCTTGAAGACATGTACGAGCCCTATCTCATTCAAATGGGCTTTTTAAACCGCACCCCTCGCGGTCGCGTAGCCACTGAGCTGGCGTACCAGCATTTAGGCATCGCAAAGCCTAAAACGGCGAAAATGCCCGATCCGGAGATGTCGCTGTTTTAAAGGATCGCCCGAGCTATTGCAGTGACTGAGACCGCCAGGCCTTTAATCCCGAGAGATCGTAAATTCATGATTTGTCACAAATTCGGCAAGGGACGCGCCAGCAATCTCCGCCAATGAATAGCGCAAGGCGATTTTTGGTGGTTATCGAGTCAATTCCGTAATTGTCCCGTCATCGAGATCTTTGGTGGATAATTTGTTACCATTGATGGTGTAGCTTACGTTGCCCTTGGAGAGAACTGCGGGACAATCGATTTGAGTCCCGTCCGCCAATAGGAGCGGCTTCGTATCCTTTTTTTCTTCCAAGCTCGAAAGTTTTTCGGCGGTAATGGTAGCTTTTCCCACTACGCTTGCGGCTACGCTTTTTCCTTCTGAGGAACAGACCGTAGTTTCAGTAATCTGGTCGGTGGCAAACGTAAATTTCATATCCACGGTCACCTCGTGACCCGCATTTTGCCCTCGAATCGAGGCCAATTTCCAGTCACCAAGAATGGGCAACCCGTTATTCTTATTATCATTTTTTCCACACCCGAATAAAACCATAACCGCTAGTGCGCTTAGCAACATCTTTTTGTTCATGATAAAAGCCCCCTATTTTAATTCTTAAACAGTTCCAAAAAACCGCTTTCCCAACAGGTCCTCCAGTGCAAGCGCGTGCCACACTTCGGTTCCCTCGTTCTGTACCCAATGGGCCTACAGGCCGATTCCATAACCAAAATTGCGTTGCCACTCGGGCGCGTTCCGTCACCGGCCCCAGGTGTCAGTCACCTTTGCATAGGTGAGGGTGACTGACACCTGGCCCCCATGCGGCCTTGTCACGCAAGGGACTTGGCACACGTCTTTATCTAGGGGACAGC
>JAYVQZ010000330.1:0-22657 GCA_043776735.1 Deltaproteobacteria bacterium
TATATTTGGCAAGGAAGAATGGAGCGAACAATGTTTTTCAGTTCTCGGGTTTTACTTCTTGCTGGCTGGCTTTGTAGCATTGCGGTCGCCGGACTTCGCGAAGAACGGCAGAATAATCCGTTTTTTTGTCAGGTTGCCCTTGCTGTGTTTGCTGGACATTTCAGTAAATTCGAGCAAGCTCGACATCCCCAACTCTCAAAATTTCTTCATAATGCGTATGAGATTTCTAATGGAGTAACTGAATTTATGGGAGAACCGGGTGGCGGCGAAGTCCTAAAACGCGGTTATCCGGATTATTTTCAGATTCTTCTTGTTAAAGGTGATCCTTCTCGGCCCATGGCGAAAGGTGATTTACAAAATATCCTCGCTTTCGAGTTCAGGAACGAAGAAAAGGAAGGTGTGTTCATTTATATCTCCATTCCAAAGGGATTCTATGAAGCATTACTTTCTGGGCGGAGTTCCGAAATTGCAGCCATCTCCAGCCTGGAACCATTTGGTCGTCCAAACAAGCATTCCGTTGAGTATCGTGCGAAAAACTTCGATGCAGCTGAGCAATTATCTGCGATGATAATAAAAGCAATGGAAACTTCCAATCCCACTTGGGCATTTAAGATTGATGTACCTCCAAATGTCGGGCCTTAAGACCACCGAACGGATGGAACTCAATAAACACATGAATATTAATCTTAAGTTTAATATTAATATTAAATAGTGGCGGAGGGGGAGAGACTTGAACTCTCATGTCCTTACGGACGCCGCATTTCGAGTGCGGTGGTCTACCGATTCCTGGCTTTATACCTGAATTGGTTGATGAATTCCAATGAGAGATATTTTGGGGAATGCCTGAAACCGTGCCCGTCCACGCAGGAAATGTTATTTTCCCTCGCAAATTTGACTTTAGGACTATATATGGTTATAAAACCATATAGTGAAATCTCAGCTTCTATACCATCGTAAGGTGACGGTAATTCACGGTCGGTCTCTTGAGATTTGCGTCTGTGAGTTGAAAGTATGGAAAGTTGTGGTTTCTTCTTATTATCCTGAGGGTATCAAGTTTTCTTTGTTCTTGGTTTCACGTGCTACGGGTGCCGTGATTATTGGTATCGACAATCATAAACCAAAAGGCCCTCATCTCCATGAGGGCCGTCGTGAATCGGAATATGAGTTTGCTGGCATCGATAGTTTAGTGGACGATTTTTGGAGCCGCGTAAAAAGGGAAGGGTACGAATTATGAAACTGAAAAAAGTAAAGATCGTTATCCAATCGTTGGACAGCTTAAAGAATGAGTGGAAGGACGCGCTAAAGGGAAAGGGGCGTGGCGTAGAAAAGAAGGGCTCAGTAACGTTCCTAAGCGTTGGAACAGTTGCAAAAGTTTTCACCCAACCGCGACTCGAAATTTTGGCTACGATTTTAAGGGAACATCCAAAATCGATCTATGCCCTGGCCAAGCTGGTTGATAGAGATTTCAAGAACGTACATGCTGACGTAAGGCTCCTTGCTGAAGTAGGGCTCTTGGAGCTAAGGACATCGGGAAAAAAGAAGGCGGCTGTAATGCCTATCGCTAAGTATTCGGGATTAGAACTCGACTTGGCTGCATAACTCCTGGCGCATGACGTACGTAAGAAAAAAGGTGCCCGTCGACTTTTCACGTCCATGGGCTTCGGCGTAGTCGGCGCAAGTTGGAAGAGTCCGGAAGGGGGAAGGTTGGGTGATCCTACGAACATTTGGAGGACAGGCAGCCATAGAGTTTTGAGACGTTTTCGGTGTTAATTCAGTTCGATCAGCTCCAATTTTGTTGCCTGATCCGCTATAATTTACCAATGGCCTCAAACCGAAACGCACCTTTTCTCTTGTTGCTTTTAGGGGTATCGGTTGCCGTCCGCCTAGGAGCAGATGAACACACCCAACTCAATAAACGGCGACCTGTTGTAGGTTCTATCGGATTCAAAGAAAATCGCGGTAAGTTTGTAGCCCCAATGCTCGTACCTGAGGCAGTAGAGAGCGCAATGGCTGCGATGGTTCGCCTCTGCGCCTGTTATTCTCCGAAAGATTCACAACCTAACAACTGCATTACGCTTACAGCGGTAGGTACTGGCGGTCGGTTCGTGACTAACCTTCATGCGCTGGATGGGCTAAAAAAAACGCTCAAAACGGATTCAGCAAGTTGTGAAAAGCCGTTCTTCTTTATTCCTTCTGAGAAGGGCATCCAGCGCATAGAAATCCCAGAGACCTTACGAATCGGGAAACGTCCAAAAGATCTAACAGACAAAAAAAATCATACTTGGGATCTGGCTCAAATTAGGATTCCCGAATTAAAGGACGTGAAACCTCTTAATCTTTCGCCTGAAGATGGTCCGACGGTAAATACCGTTGCTTACCATATAGGCTTTCCGAGAAATTTCGGACTGCGACCGTTGCAAGCATGCGTGTCGTTTGGAAAGGTGAAAGAAATAAAGAGCTTGTACTTTGAATCAGATTTCCTCGGCGTCATCGGAACAAGTGGTGGACCGGTTCTAGACGAACAGGGTCACATAACCGGAATATTTTGGGGAAAAGAACCGACACCAAGGGAAGATCCTCTGCTGGGTTTCGCATCGCCAAAATTCAAAGAAGCTCAGAACAACAATACTGGTTTCAAAGATAGGCAGTATCCTGAAACAAGCTACTCCATCCCAGTCACCGTCCTCCGAGATTTTCTGAAGGACTCCTTGCCGTAAGAAAGCCGTTTAAGGTGCTCTGACCTGCTTCGGATTTAACGTGATCCGAAGGTGCACTCATTTTTCCGGCTTGAATGGCCAATTAAGAATAAAACCCTCTGTTATCGTCGGAGTTCGTTCTTTCAATGAGAATTCGCGAGAGCCTTTTGATAGGATGCCGATGTTCTCTAGGTTTTCGCTACGTATGTTAAGATGAGCGAATGAAAAATTTCATTCTTTTCATTTGTTTTTGCTCGGCACGAGCCATCGCAGAAGCACCATCAAAAAATAAACAGCGCCTTCAGCCAGCCCCACAATTTTCAAAGCAACACTTTCCAGATGAGGACGATGGCCCAGGCTTTGATGGTCCGAATCATGACTCTTGCAAAAAGGGAAAGAGCTGCCAGTTTCTAAATGCAATTTGGGCCAAGGATCTTCAACATGTTTACCTTGATACTTGGGATTTTCATGGGGTAGTTTCGGGTTTAGATCCTAAAACATTTGTGCTTTTTGACCCAAAAGGAGAATCTCCTTACGCAAAGGACGCAAAAAGTGTCTTTTACTTTGAGGAGCAGATTCCAAATGTTGATCTAAAAACCTTTCAGCAGGTCAATGATCGTTATGGGAAAGATGGAAAACAAGTCTACCAAGGGACGAGAATCATGTCCGAGGCGGATCCCTTCAGTTTTACATCAGTTCCTCGGAATGCTTGGTACGCTAAGGACAATCAGCATGTTTACTACAGCGGCAGGATAGTGGCCGAGGCAGATCCAAATACTTTCGTTGTATTAAAGCATCAGGGAAAATGTGGTGGAGGGTGCTGGTTTGAAGCACAGGATGGGCAGAATAAATTCGCAAATGGCAAAAGAGTGATTCTCGGTGAAAGGCATTAGCTAGGATAGAACATCTGCAGCGATTGCGCTGAATTGTTATAACCATCCAGTTCGGTCGAAGTACTTGCCCGGATGGCCTAGAAGAAGTTCAAGCTGAAAATAGGGTTACGTTTAAAGTTACGGGCGCGTATGTCGTAGCGTTGCGTTGTTCTTACGTCACTTAATATTAAACTTAAGTTTAAACTTAATATTAAATAATGCGGAGGGGGAGAGACTTGAACTCTCATGTCCTTACGGACGCCGCATTTCGAGTGCGGTGGCATACCAATTTGCCTACCCCTCCCAGACAGCCGACGAGTATCTGCGGGGGCAGGGCAATTGTAAAGTAACGTCCGCGTAAGAGGCGAAAACCCTTTAGAAAGTAAGTCCCATTTGAGAGGCCAGGCCGGAGTTGGGCGGGGCCTCCAGTACCGGACTCTCACTTTGACGATCGTGCTTGACCGCGTAGGAGAAGGCCTCTTGTACCGAAACTTTGCCGTCGTGGTTACCGTCTGAGTAGACCCGTTTGCCATCGTGGGTCTGTTGGGCAAAAGCCGTAATCAAATGGTAGAAAAATTCATTAAACTTCATGTCGGGAGTGGACCAGCTGTACTCGCGGTTCGTCGACGCGGCCATTGCGATAGTCTGAAACTCCGCCAACGGACGGACAAAGCCGCCACCAAAACACTGTTCAAAAATTGCCACCATTTTTTTGGACGGAAGTGATTTGACCAGCTCATTAAAAACCGATGCCTTCATTTCCCCATCAAAGAGAACGATTGTCGATTCGTTGTCCTGAATACTTCCGTGATCGTTGACGGCCAAAATAACCTGGTCATCTTTCTTGATGCGCTCTTTGATCTTGGCAAACATCTCTTTGATGCCATCGAGGGTAGATGAATACGCGATCCGATTCTTCGAACTGCCGTCCAAATCCCCTTTAGTCTCTTTAGAAGTGCTGTCGGCTACGTAGATGTTTTCTGGAAGGTAACCATAAACCTGAGTCAGAGTGCGGTAAAGAAAGGCAAAGTCATTCCAATGCCGCTCATTGGGGCTGCCATTGATCAAGATGGCGTGAAACTTTGAAGGGTCGGCGACGCGAAGCTTGCCGCCTAGATCACTCATAGCGAAAGTAACGTCGTAGTTAACTTCCGGCTCCTCAGCTTCCTGAGTTATTTGGGTCGTTTTGGGGTCGGTTGCTTTTATGGCTACTTTGACTGGGGGAGCCGTTTTTTGTGCCGCGCCTAAGCCTCTTGGCGGCAGGTGGAGAAGCCGGCGCAATAGCTCTCGCCCTTTTCTCATCACTCGCAGATGGGCGGGGTGCCCCCAATTAGCGCCAGGCATCAAATCTTCAAAGAGCACCTGAGTGTCTTCGCCGGTGGCCTCTTTGAGGGGGACGAATTCGCCCCCCTCCAACTGCATTCCCAGACTACCGTCCAGCCCATGGCGCATCACCAACGACGTTACATTCGTCACCTTCGGTTTGAAGCCTACGCCCCACGCCGGTAACGACAATGCCAAAAGAAGAAGCGTGCTGGCTCTCATCTGCATTTGAGTCCCCCCGAACCCAATTTCACGTTAGGGAAAGCAGAGGGATTGGTCCAGTTAGTGGCCAACTATCCGTAACATACGTTACCGCTCGCGCTGGAGACTGACAGACGCTAGAATCTATTTCCTGTGAGAGCTACGCACCTACATCTCCTTTTCTGCTTTTTGTTGGCAGGCTGCGCCGCCAAAACGATTTACCAGCCCACCCCGGTAGCTGCAAATTACCGTGATAGGCCCATGTCTATACTCTCTCCCCTCGAAGTGGCCGAGCTGGAAGGCTTAGCCCAACTTTCTGACCTGTCGCGTCTTCAGAAACGGCGTTATTGGGAACTGACTCAGTTTGAATTACGTGGAATCAAACCGCGCACGGAGCGGCACGCTGAAAAGACAGCACTTTTAGAGAAACTAGCGGAAGATTTTGGCGATATCGAAACCGAACTAAAAGGAATGAGGGAACTTAATGCGCGATGGAAGGATCCATTGGCCTCCCCTGAAGATCGACCTTCTGCGGTGTTTAGAAACCCAAAACTTAGACGGGAATTCACCCAAGTACTTACTTTATGGAACAAGGACCGGATTGAGGACTCGCTAAGCCGGATACAAAAAGTTCTTAAAGATGAGAAGGCGTCGGCCGGGGCCACCGATGAAGAGTGGGTAAAGCTTCTGACTCTCCGTTTCCGTTTAGCGTTGGAGCTTTCTGACACCGCCTTGGCAGGAGAGACCTACCAAGCGATGAAGAGCCGTTCGCGTTGTTCGCCGGATACGTCGCAAGCGGGCTTTTTGTTAGCGATACATTCTCTAGTAAAAAATGATGCCGCTCGCGGACTAGAGATTTTAAATACGCAGTGCGATCCGGACGCGAGCCCCTTTAATCGCATTAAACGAATGTACTGGAAAGCGCGCTTGCGTGCCGCTACCGGTGTGCCGCGAGTTGAGGCCTACAAAGAATTATTGGCAACTCGCGTTCCTGGCTACTACCAGTATTTGGCAAAGGCGTGGCTTAAGGAGCGGATGGAGTTTCCGCCAAATTCGTTTGGTACTTCCGCGGTGCTAAACACACCAGTTGAATTGCCTAGTAACGTCGTTGAAATAATTTCCAAAGCAAAGGAGCGCCTCGATGCCAGCCTGAGGCGAGACGCCTCCGTTTATTTAATTCGGGCCTCACAAATTCTGCGCGACAATCCTACCAAAGAGGGAATCGATGGGCTTTTATATGTGGCTCACCTTCTTCAAGCCTCCTCCCAGCCACTCGAAGCGATGCGGCTCTACGCCTTTGTTAGTCAAGAACTTCAAGAAGAGACTCCCAGTCTAAAAGGGGTGTCACTGGATTTTTTGGGAGAGATGTTTCCTAGACCTTTTGCCACCGAAATCGAACTGACGTGCGGGGAATGGTCGTTAGATCCTGATTTCGTCTTTGCTCTCATGCGTCAAGAGAGTGCCTTTAATGCCGGTGCTATTTCTAGTGCCGATGCTCGAGGAGTTTTGCAGATCCTTCCCTCAGTCGCCCGAGAGGTGGCGCGCAGGCAGCGTTATCCTTATTTTCAAGATCGATCGCTTTTTCACGTAAATGAAAATATTAAAATGGCGCTAGGCCATTTGGTGACGCTCAAGACCAAAGTCAATCATCCCTTCTTTATGGCCGCCAGTTACAACGCTGGCTACGATCGCTTTTTGCGTTGGTGGCGGCGCTACGGAACTTACCCATTGGATGCGTTTGTAGAGATGATTCCGGTGAATGAAACCAAAAACTATATTAAATTAGTTACCCGCAATTACCTCCATTACCGCGCCCAGCGCAACGGCGGATGGGTGGAGCCCGATCTGTTCCCTTTGGAAGGCTACAGTCCTGGCCCGTTGGCGCGAAATCCGTAAGTAGCCAAAGCTATCAACTGGGTTAGAATAATGAAATCTTGCGTACCCCTCTTCTTCTTTTAGGGCTTTTCCTTCTGTCCCTTGGCATTTTTGCCTGTTCGCTGCACTCTTTTGCGCCGACTATGCGAATTCAACTTACCCCTGGGGCGCGCGACGTGGCCTATCGAAATGGCCCGTTGCTGACCGATCTCTGCTTTGCCGTTTCTCTCTCAGGCGGAGGAGAGACGGTTTCGTACAGTTCGGCTCAATTGGGAGGCTATCAGCCGGCGTGTCTTAAAGTGGGAGGGGCGGTCTCACCCCTTTATTCTTATGCAGATATCACTGGGGGAGGCGCGTCGATCAGTGTCCCGACAGGGAAATATTCCGTAGAGGTTTCAGGATTTAAATCACTGGTCCCTTGTTCCCAAACTTCGATACCGGCACTCATCGGTCAAGGGACGGAACTCTACTCCATCGCTTCAGGAACGTTGGACACCGCAAAGCTTACGACACTGACGCTAACTCCTCAGTACAATGCACCAAGCGCTACAGAACTGACCTCTACCTGTCCTGGGCCTAGCACGCTAGCGGTTCCTCTTGTCCTTTTCTATACGGGCGTGTCCGGGGCGAATGGGGCGTCTAATCTTACCTACTCCAGTGTGGAAGGGGGAATCCCTCCTGTCGCGGCCATCGGGACAATGACCGCTCAGGCACTTAATACCGTCTATGATCAGCATGTCTACAACGCCGGACCATTGCAAAGCTGGCATCCCCGAATGGACCTGTTTTTTGCGATGCCCGGGCAACTGGGTGCGGATTTTTCCTATTTTCGGGCTGTGGTGTCCGGCGGGTCGAATAGGCCGATCTATACTTCGAACTGCGCTCTTACTAACATTATTACCACCCTAGCAGACTTTGAACTTCAGCTTTATAGAAACCCATCCCACTCCTGGGTGGGAAACGTTGTTTCCTTGGCCTCAGACTCCAAGCAGGTGGATACCAACACGTTAACTCTAAATGATTTTTATCTAGCGTATCGCTCCGAAGACCGGGTCCTCCGCTACGCAGTTCAACTTTCTATTCGAGCAAACACCTATTCAGAAGATCAACAGTTCTGCTCAGGCATTCATCTCACCAGTGTGAAGGGTGAGTTGGTTCGATAGTAAACGCGTACTAAACCGTCATTCGTTTCTCAGCGGCATTAGTGCGGTTTTACCTCAAGGTACCTGTAGTACGGCGAAGCCCAGTGCGGCCCTTCCAAATTAAATCCGTACTTCCACCACACTGGAGGCATATCAGTATAGATTCCAATGAGCCGGCGAGCTAAGGACTTACCTACGTTAAGAACATCGGGAGTCTCATCCTCTGGTAGGGCATCGGGTGCTGCTTGGGGCGCTCCGTCGAGAGCTTCTCCGTTAGGCCCCATGGTAACAAGGGGACTAACCGGGATCACTAAACGTGGTCGGCCGCCGCTCATTGTGCGAAACCCTTCGCGATGCAGATGATCGCCAAGCACCCCTACAGTGGCTTCCCAGCCCATCAGCACGCGGGTCGAGGCGTCTATGGCGCCGCCATTTACTAGCAGAACCTCCCCCACCGTATTTAAAAATTGCTCACCGGCATCTTTGCCCTGACCGTCGGACGCGTTGTCGAGATTGGTACCCGTTAGGCATGCCCAGAATAAAAAACGAGCATCGGGAGCAAAGATCTCCCTGGCAAGTTTTTGTAAGTCGGCTTTGTTTCCGTTGAGGTAGTTGGCATTGATCCAACCACCGCCGAGCTTCTCCTCTGGGCTGCCCCAAACCTCTCGGGTGTAGAGCATTCCGGGACGTCCGTGGGTGGCGATCTTCATAAAACGGATTGGGCCGTGCTTTTGGCGATGTTTTGCCAATATCGCCAAAAAATCATCCGGACTCTTGTAGTCATAGAAGAGCAGTTTCTCCCCGTATTTGGCAATTTCTCGCCGGTGGCTGTAACGAGCCTTTGCTCCCGCCCACAAGAAATAGTCAGAGGGATCAAAACCAATGAGAACTACAGCGCTTTCCCCGTCCCTGAGGTCCGGAAGACGGTGCTCGCTATAGGAGTGATTGAGGTAATTCGAATCGAGGTTGGCAAAGCTCAGAAGAAGCACTTCGGTTCCCAGCAGGTAATCGAACGCGGCGTAGCCTGCGCCCAGACCAACCGTTTTCATCGCGCCCCAGGCGCCAGGATTATTTGCTCGGTACGTCATTAAGGCTCCGGGCTGATTTATCTTGTTTCCCCAGCTCTTTAAAGTCCCACCAACGAACGTGCCGGGCTCAATTGCCTTCTCAAAGTCTTTGCCATTCGTTTTTACCCCCTGCCGGTAATAGGCGGCATTGGTGCCGTAGGCGACGATGCCGAGCGCGATGTTTACCCAGCCACGCCTGGCCACTTCATCAGCGGTGACCGTAATGCCATCTTTTTCCATCTCTCTGGCAATGGATTCGGAATTGTAGACGAGATAGGCCCCATAAGCTGGTGCGCTTATGGACAGCAAAGCGGCCGACGAGTATTGAAATTGAGCCAATCGTTTAGCGCCAAATTGGGTGATTTTTCCCACTGTCGTTGCCGCCGCAGTTCCCCCAACCATCGGGCGAGGGGCGAGCGAAAGAATAATCATAACGTCGAAGGCGGTGTCCATATTGGCAAGGCCGGAGACACCGTGAATTTTTGCACGATCGGAGATGTTGAGAGCCGAGCTAGCTAAAAGCACGGTCTTGGCGCTCACAACAGAAACCGTGGTAATGGTCGCTAAGGTGGCAGGCATCGCCGCGGCACTTCCCCCGCCGGTAAACGGAATGCTGATGGCCTCAGCAGCTAACAATACGCTCACGGCGGCTACGGTGGCATTTCTGCGGTTTAGCCACGCACTTCGGATTCCCTCTCGGCGTTCAATTTTCAGCGCTTGCTGAAGTTCGTGCATGTCCGCATCACTCATGAAGCGATCCCCGCGCATCATGCGGTTTAGGCCTCGTTGCCAAACGGCCATGTACTTTGGAGCTGAATTTGACCGTTCAAGAACCGCTTCAATCGTGTAGGCGGTGACGGTTTGGAAGAATTGAATCGAACGATTCATAGCGTGGATAGTTTTAAACTGGTCTGTTCTGGCAAGATGAAGCGAGGCGGTATGGAGCTGCGCCTCAAGGTTTCCTAGAATCCCGAGAAGCTTATATTTGTGCTCGTAGTTCATCCATTGGAGCGTGGTTTCGTTGTCCTCGTAAAATCTTCGAGCCTCAGGAATCCAATCCGACATCGCCTTTAAGCGAGCTGCTAAACTTGCTCTGACTGCTTCAGGTGACACGTAGAGAGGCAGTTCATTATCATTTTCATTGAGTTTCTTTTTTGCGATGATGCCTTTTAATTTATCCTGAAGCTCGGCGGCGGCTCCATCGTAGCTGCTATCATCAATTGATCTATCGAGGACTGCCATTTGCGTGCTGATCGACGCGCGTTCGGATTGGTCAATCAGTTCCGATCGCATGACGGTGAGAGAGAGGAGTTTCAGTTGCAAAAACTGGTAGAGATGACGGCCGTCCCAGAGTTCCGCTTTCGCGCCGAACACAAGGCTTGAGGCTTCGGCTAACTTTGCTTGGCCTGCCTCTTCCCGGTTTTGGGAGAGAAGTGAGATTCCTTCTCGAAGGGCTCTAGCCGCTTTGGTGAGCGCATCGCTTGGCTGTAAAGTTTGTAGCGACTCAATCCGCATTGCCAGTGATTTCGCGGCCTCTTGTTGTTTGTCTCTCAGAATTTCTTTCTGTGCGCTTTCTGCCATGGCCTCAACGGTTCGGAGTCGCTTTAGCAGCGTTTCGTGGGTTCCCTCGACCACCGGGCCAGCCAGGACCGTTATTAAACTAACGGCTAACTTACTTGCCTCTTGAAGTGCCGGCGGGCAGTTTTTACCGCATAGTCCGCCAAGCTCAATCACCACCATAAGGTCGGTCAGGGCTACGTACCGTAGTCCTTGTGTTCGCATGCCTGCGTCGTTGGTCTCCGTCTTTAAACCGATTTTTAGAGCGTTTAGAAGATTGGAAGCTTGCAAAAAGGTCTGAGGCGAAATCTGCTGTAGGTGATTGAATTTACGAAAATGATTTTCCAGCGCAGGAATCTCTTTTTTTGCAATTCCTGCTGCCCACTCCGCCGGAGTAAGATCAGGTGGCTGAGAGCCGTGAGCTAAATAACCGCTGAAAGAAACAAACAGAACACAGATCAATACCCGCCAATAACCAACCATTGATTCCCCCCATTCCCAATGATTCGCAATAACGCGTTTGATACGTCGTATCAATAAAAACGTAAGACGCAACGAGTCAGATTGCGCAGTGCTCCTTATAGGGATGTGGAAAAATAATTTCGCGTTCGTGTTCGCGTTGAGTGCGACACGTCAATTCTCATGGCATGAGCAATTCCTTTGACCTCTCAGGCCGGTAGGCCTGGCAGTCTCAACCGTTTCAAGTGGCTGGGAAGTCGGGCACGGGCGCGACCAATTCTGTTGGAGCCCAGGCATTTGAGTCAAAACAATCAGAGGCCTGCAACAGCAAATCTGGTGCAGACTCCCGGACCGGCAGTCCGAGAGATCGGAACGAATCGATCTTGATGGCAATGTCCGGACCTGCGGGCCGAGAGATCGGAGCAAATCGATCTGGGTGGCATCGCCGAGGCCTGCGATCGGCGAGATCGGAACGGATCGAAAGAGCTCGCATCGCGCGCCCGGCTTGGGCACTGAAGCGCCGTTAATTGTCACTGCCTGCTGGAGGAATTAGCCATCCGATAGCTGTACACCAAAAGAAAACACGGGGTTGCCACCGCTGGTTTTTCCTTTGGCGATGGCACCTTACTTGCTCAAGTAATTGGCGGCGCGGTTCCAGAGTGGGAAAAACGCGGTAGCGGACGTTCAAGCGGGAGTTGTGGATGAGCAGTTCGGGGGCAATCATTAAACGGTCTACTGGCAGAATACAGAGCCTCAACAGTCTTTTTATTCTTGGATTTTTCTTTATTTCTATTTCCTCTTTCGGGAAAAACAATCTTACGAAACGTTACGAACAGTTGCAGTATCCTGCATTGCCTGTGGAAGTGACCTCCCGTTTTTCTGGGAAAAAAGCCAACCCTGTTTCTTTAAAGAGCGATTCTGCAATCGCCAAAGACTGGGCGTTGGCCTCTATCGGATTTTTCGATCTTCTTTCTCCCTCCTTTTCGATGTCTCGTATCGGTGCCGCTGAATGCGGGGCGCCTGTTGTGGTTGCCGTCGTTGATACCGGCATTGATTACACGCACCCAGACCTTCGCGACCTACTATGGGTAAACCCTGGTGAGACAGGTTACTGGGAGCCGCCCCCAGAATTTCGTGCACAGGGGATTACTTGCCGCGATAAGTCCTGCAATGGAATCGATGATGACGGCGATGGTTTTATTGATGATGTGGTTGGCTGGGATTTCGTCCACGACGTTCCCCTGCCCTATGACAATCATGGACATGGCACCCACATTTCAGGAATCGTGGCGTCGACTGCTGCTGCTGGGCTAGCTTCCGGAACGAATTGTCAGCGAGTTCAGATTATGCCGCTAAAGTATTACGACAACTCTGGGGCAGGTTTTAATAATTTGGCCAATACCGTCCGTGCCATTCAGTACGCAGTGAAACAGGGCGCCCAGATTATTAACTATAGTGGTGGGGGTTCTGACCCTGCGGCATCTGAGAAGGCTGCTATTGCCGAGGCAAATAAAAAAGGGATTTTGTTTATCGCCGCCGCCGGAAATGATGGTCACAACAACGATCAGGTTCCCTATTATCCGGCCAGTTACGGTTTAGACAACATCGTTGGAGTGGCTTCTCTAAATAAGCAAAACCAATTGCTCCCTTCCAGTAACTTTGGAAAAACGGTTCCTGTTGGAGCCCCTGGCCTTTCGATCCTCTCTACTCTCCCAGAAGGTAAATATGGAACGATGTCGGGAACCTCACAGGCCACGGCCTTTGTGACCGGAACGGCCGCACTTCTTCTTGGGCAGATGAAGAGTCAAAACGGAGATGAGTTTAAGCGCGTCAAGGCATGGATTTTAGACGGAAGCAAACCGTTGAAGGGCAATGAAAAACACCAAATCCTTTCTTCGGGAATTCTCTCGCTGCCAAAAACCCTTTTGGCTCAGCGAGACAGCCTTAAGAAATCAATCAAGGTTAGCCCGCCCCTAACAGCGGGTCAGGAAGTGGCCTCACGCCCTGCCTTTCGTCCAGCAAGCCTTCGGTAACGTTTAGGTTCCTTAGTTTTTTCTCGCTCTTTAGTCCCCCACTGGTTCAATTTTGGACTGGCGGGGGATTTGTATTTTCCCCCGCACTTCAGGATTTGAACTCAAATAAAATAACGCGCCGAGTCTGGTTCCGAAATGGCGAACTAATTTGGCACCAGGTCTCACTCCGGGACGGCAAAATTACCATTAAATTTGATACTTATGCATTGATGCCTTGCATTAAACCGTGTTAATCACGAGCTACTAGCTAACCAGTTAGTACTGACGGATTTTGGGGGGGTATACGTGGGTCGGTTTTTCTTTTTTTCTCTTTTTGTCTTTCTCTCACTAGCTCCGATCGCCAAGGCGAATCACGAGGCGGATCTTTATCGCTCCTATTCACAAATTGTCGATGTTTCCCCTTCGACAAAAGAGAGCCTAAACGCAGTAGAGCGAAAACAGCTTTTCCAATTCGTGCTTAGGCATCCGGTGGCCGACGTCGATAAACTCGATAAATATGATCCTAAGGGATTTATTGGTTTTTGTTTTGGACGTTCCCTCACAGGCCACCTTCAGGCGCGCCGAATGGGATTGAAAGAAACTTCGATTCGAAGCCTGTTTATTGTTGGCGATCTTCGATCCAACCCCGCAACGCCTGAATGGCGCTTTCATGTCACTACGCTAGTAAAAGGTGAAGATCGCAAATGGCACGCTATCGATCCCATCATGACTCCCCCCCTTGCTGCGGGAAAGGACCTTCCTGTAGCCGACTGGATTCGTATCGTGAAGAAAACTTGGGATTTTAAAAAAAATTCCTACTTGTACGTCACGTCTGCCGCGGCGGTGATTCCCGACATCCGTGTCGATTCTGAGGCGACTACTGGTAAAAATCTAATCGAAATTGATTTCCGTGCCGAGGAGCAAGAGGGTTTTCATTCGTTTAAGCTGGAAGAATTTACCGCCTATCAGCCCGACTCTGCCAGAGAACAGGTGCATTTCTTACAACCTACTTTGGGTAGCGCGGACAACCGGTTTGAGTTTCTTCAGATACGCATTACCGGAATGGGGGCGGTTTCGTTTAATAAGTATTTTACCGACCTGTTTCACTCCTTTGAAACGCCAAGCTCTCTGTCGCCTTCTCCGGCACCGGTACCCAAAGGTCATTTGACGAAAGTTGGGGCCAAGGCTGCCAAGAGTTTAGCCGGTGGGACTAATCTCCATAGTTTCCGTTTGAGACGGCCATAAGAAGGGATTGCTAGATGTCATTGTGGAATGAAAAAAGCCAGCGCCAGTTTTATGATTCCTGGGAGTTCCTTCCTCTGGAGAAACGCCAGATACTTAAAAAGCGCTACCTCACTGAGTATGTGGCTTACGCTAGGGAATTGAATTTCTACGGCGAACGTCTGGCAGCCTTCGACCCTAATTCGGAACATCCACTCAAAGGCGTTCCTGTTTTAAATTCCACCGATGTGCGGGAGTTGGTTCCGCCCGCTTCTTCGAAATTGGTAGTGGGGAGTCAGAAAGACTTTACGGTGTTTCAAAGTGGGGGAACCACGGGAATGCCTAAGTCCACCCTCTTTAGTCACAATGAACTGGAAGGATTAAACCATCCAAATGCCCGCGGTTTTTTTGCCTGTGGTCTTGTGCCAGAAGATCGTGTGGGCAACCTGTTTGCGGTCGGCAGCCTTTACATGACCTTTATTCATATCAATCGAATGCTGCAGCAGTATGGATGTCAGAATTTTCCCTTTTCGAATCACACCGCCGTCGACTTTATTCATACAGTGGTAAAGCAATTCGACGTTCGGTGTTTGACCGGTATTGCCAGCGTAGTTTTGGGATCCTTGCGTGGCATGAAAGCCATCGGATTAGAGGGGATTCACATTGAAAAAATCTACTATGGGGGCGAACACTTTTACGAAGCGGACAAAAAAGAGATTCAAGCGTCTTTCGGGACCAAAGTAATTTTGGCTCCCGGATACGGTACCGTGGACACTTGGTATTTGGGTTATCAATGCGATCAATCGAAAACGGGGGCGTTTCATGCTCACGACGACCAAGTTTACCTTGAGGTCGTCGATGAGGAGACGGGGGCGCTCTGTGAGGCCGGGAAAGTGGGAATGCTTTACGCCACTGCGTTCCCCCGCCGACTAACTCCTATCGTTCGTTATCGTGTAGGCGACCGTGTGAGATGGGCCAAAGCCCCTTGCTCCTGCGGACGCACGACCCCAGTCTTCGAACTTTTGGGTCGCGGCGACGACGTTTTAAGAATTGGTTATGACTCGATAGACTACAACGCCATTCAAGAATTGGTTCTCACTGTGCCCGGGCTTTCGGGAACGGTGCAGATGGAGAAACAACGCGATCAGGGAAAAGATCGCTTAGTCATTCGCGTCGAGGCGGACTTGCCCGAGAGCGTGCGAGCGGTCGTGGCAAAAACTCTGCAAAATGCAATGCTCGAATCACGGCCGGCTTTTCGGGACTTTATGAAAAAGGGAACTATCTGGCCAATGCAATTTGAAATCGTGGATCCGGGGGCTTTACCCCGCAATCCTCGCACGGGAAAACTGATGCGCATTGTGGATTGTCTGGAGTAATGAGTGATTGAAGGCCTACAAGACAAAGCGGTCTTAGAATTTTCAGCAAAGGCCATTCATGTGGGGCCGGTGCTAGGGTTTTTGGACGCCTTTTCTTCACAACTTGGGGTGGAAGAGGCACGCCGTACCCTTCTTCACGAGGCAACGTCGCAGGCCTTAGCTCTCGTGGTGAAAAACAACGAATCGCTTTTGCCTTCGCCCTCCGTATCGGTTGAAATTTCGGAGACCAATGGAGAACTTCTGGTTGAGGTTCTCAATCGCGGTGTGCCAATCAACGTAAATCACAATGGACAGGGTGCTCTGTTTCACCAACTGACCCAGCAACTAGACCGCGTGGTTTTGGAAAACCAAGGTCGTCAGGGGCAGGCGATTGTTCTTGGAATGAAGTTGGGGGGAGGCGCTGCAAGGAAATCGTTGGAACGAAGTGTTCATCCCAATGAGGCCTTCGACCCCCAAACCACTGCCATTGAGATTCGCAGGCTTTGCAAGGCCGATGCCGCTCGTGTTTCCGAATTATTTTTCTATGTCTATGGCTACGACTACATCCACGAATTTGTTTACTACCCCGAAAAACTAGAAAAAATGATCGATTCCCAAGAGCTGGTCAGTGTAGCTGCCGTCCTTCCTAACGGGCGACTGGTGGGCCACGTGGCGCTCCGACGTTGGGGGGATTCTCCAGCGGCGTATGAACCTTGCCTTGGGGTGGTTGATTCTGCCTTAAAATCCCAAGGGGTTTTTAGTAGGGTTTTTCAGGAGGCCATGGATCTCGTTGAAAATATTCCGATGAATTTCCTATTTTTTGATTTTGTAACTAACCATGAGTTTAGCCAAAAATTTGTCGCTCGCTACCACCCCGTCGATCTTGCGATCTTTGTGGGATGTCAGAGTAAAGCCACGCAGGCCAAGTTGGAACGGCTTGGCATGGGTGCCGATCCGAAAGAGAGCGATCGGTACAGCTTGCTCTATTCCGTTCTTCCCCGTGTGGAATTTCCTTTCGGCCACGAGGTAGAACTCCCTATGAGTCTTGGCGAGGATCTGGGGTTTTTATTAGAACCACTAGGTATCTCCTGGTATCCCGCCTCCCGTTTTTCCATCTTACCCGATGGGGGATTCTACAAGAGTAGTCGCGAGCCAGCACAAAACGCGATTTATTTCGATCTGGTTACGCCAGGCAGAGACGCAGTGGAAAAGATTCTCTTGGAGTGGCAGACCTGCCTTCGTAACGGCTACGAATATGCGGCAGTGGACGTTCTGGTTGGTGCTCTGGGGATCGGAAATCTCTACGACATGCTTCAAGAGGCCGGTTTTTTTGTGGCAGGATTTCTACCTCACAACATGAGTAATCAGCTCTCTCTTCGCTTTCAGGCTATTGGTCCAACCAAGGTAGCGTTTGACGAAATTAAGGTCTATAGCGCTATTTCCAACCGCCTACTAGATTTGATCCAAATTCAATTTGAGAGGAACCAACACCTATGAACTCCTTCCCAGCGTCAGAAGTTATTTGCCACATGCAAGAGCCGTTACATTGGGATGATAATAAGAACCAGGTCTTGGTTGATGCTTGTCGAGAAATGGCGGAATTTCACTACGAGCACTCCTCCGACATGGCCTTCTTATATAAGAAAAATGGCTTTGAACCCTCATCGCTAAAGACAGAGGAGGATCTCAATCGACTTCCTTTTGTTGGGGTCACGGCGATGAAATATTTCCTACTTACTTCGCTTCCCGATGGGGAGGCAGCCTTAAAATTGACATCAAGTGGGACCCGGGGACAAAAAACGCAGATCTGGTTTGATAAAGAGAGCCTTGCTCGTGTGCAATCCCAGATGGACATGCTTTGGGGTCAAGAAGGCCTAGTTTCTGAGGAGCCCACCAATTACTGCGCATTTATTTATGATCCCGACGATGCTCAGGATCTGGGTATTTCGTTTTCGGTGAAGAACGAAGAGCGGTTTGCTCCGGTCAAGAATAGTTACTTCGTAGTGAAGAAGAATGCCGCGGGGGACTGGGAGTTTAATAAAGAGAGGGCAATTGCTAAACTCCGGCAATTCCAAGCAGAAGGATGCCCAACCCGCCTATTGGGAATTCCCAGTTTTTTGTTTGAACTTTTATTGGAGCTTCAGGAAAAAAAGCAGTCCATTCAACTACCAAGAAATAGTTGGCTGTTGACCGGGGGAGGTTGGAAAGCGGCTGAGGATAAAAGCGTCACTAGAACTCAATTTCGTAAAATGGTCACTGAGCTGTTAGGAATTCCAGATTTTAATATCCGAGATGGTTTTGGAATGGCCGAACACAGCGCCCCTTACCTCGAATGCGATCAGCATCGCTTTCATGTTCCCGTCTTTAACCGAGTTTTAGTAAGAGACCCCGTAACGCTAAAAGCCTTGGCACCTGGCGAAGTGGGTCTGTTGGAATTTATCTCCCCCTTTAATGCGATGATGCCAAATCTTGCCGTACTTTCCACCGACTTGGGACTAATTGACGAGCTTCCCTGTATTTGCGGGCGAAGGTCACCCACCTTCACGCTGCTGGGACGCGGTGGGCTTACCAAACATAAAGGTTGCGCCATCTCAGCAACCGACCTGGTGAAAAGGAAATAACAATGAGCCGCCATTACTATTTTGGAGAGTGGATCGACAAAAACAGCGTTTTGACATCTCAAGAGGTGGCAGAAATTGCGGTTCGCGGGAGAGCCCAAGCGAAGGTCTTTGCGAACTACCCCGTGGAAAGTGTGCTTTCGCTTTTGGATAAAGTAGGTAAGCAGTGGGCGAATCCCGACTACAGGCCAAGAAAACAGCTAGAAGAGCTCTTGCCGGGGTCGACTGGCTTTTCTCTTCCTATGATTCAAATGGGGATGCAGGAAATCCCATTTGTCCTCAACGCGGAAAACCTTCGAAAAAAGCTGAAGGCGGAGCTAGGAAATACGGAACGGGAAGGGCAGTGGAGCTGGGGGGCGTCATCGAAAACCGCACTTTGTTTGAGCCCACTTGGGGTGATTTTGCATGTACTTTCTGGAAATGTTTTTTTGGTTGGCATGGGCTCTTTAGTTGAAGGGCTCATTACGGGGAATGTCTCCATTCTAAAGCGTTCGTCCGGGGAGGGGGACTTTATGGAGGCCCTTGTCCGCTCCGTGCAAGAGTTGGATACAGACGGTGTCGTTTCAAAGTCCTTTGCCATTTTAGACTACCCCTCATCAGCCGTGGACGTCATTGCGGCGTGGAAGAAAGAGGTGGATGCACTGGTGGTCTGGGGTGGCGAAACCGCGGTAAAAGCCTATCGAAATGATCTGCCGGCCCGCTCCCGCTTTATCGTCTTTGGACCCAAAATTAGTCTGGCCCTTGTGACTACTGCGGGCCTAAACCAATTTGGGACAAAAGAAACGGCAAAGCGGCTTGCCGATGAATTGGCCATTTGGGACCAGAATGCCTGCACGGCGCCCCAGGTCTGTTTTGCTGAAGGCAAAGAGACGGCAATGGCTCTAGCCAAAGCGCTAGCCCAGGCAATGGCGCAAAAAGAGATCGACATCCCCGCAGGTCCAGCAGATCCCCAAACGGCAGTAGAGATTCAAAAATTACGATCGGTTGCGGAGATCGCAGAGGCCCGTCATACAGGCAAAGTTTATGAGTCGCCAGGCAACGTCGCTTGGACGGTGATCGTGGATGAGAAACTAGGCATCGAATCTTCGCCTTTGCACCGGACGATTCGGATTGTGGCTGCTAGCTCTCTTAATTCCATCTACCAGGAGGTTGAAACCGTTCGCGGCTATTTGCAAACGGTCGGTGTGATGGCGGCTGACGATGAATTGCAAAGTGTCGCAACCTCTCTTTCTCATAGCGGTGCGGTACGAATTTTAGAACTGGGGCAAATGGCGGGGGGTGAAATTGAGGATCCCCATGATGGTGCCTACGATCTTCCTCATTATTTTAACTTCACCTTTGCCCGCTTTTTGTCGTCCAAAAATTGGGTGGATTCAGAAATAAATGGTCGGTTGCGCCGGCTCATCGAGGTGGCGCGGAACGCTCCCTTTTACAGAGAGCGACTCGAAAATCTGACGATCAATGGAGTCGAAGATCTTGCGCTGATACCCACTCTCAAGAGAGGAGAGATGGAAGCCAATCTGCCCCCTCAGGGAAATGGGCTTTGTTCCGGACGATGGGAACCCGGGGGGTACGTCTCTCGAAGTGGGGGCTCTACCGGAGAGCCAAAGTTTTCTATCTATGATGGGCACGATTGGGAGCAGATGATCGCTAGCGCGGGGGAGGTATTTAAAGCGGCAGGTATTAGGCGCGGGGATCGGGTGGCGAACTGTATGTTGGCAGGTGACCTCTACGGCAGCTTTGTGTCGTTCGATCATATTAATGCGCGGCTTGGGGTTCAAACCTTCGCCTTTGCCGACAAACTTGAACCCGATCTGTTTTTAAGGATCTGGCGGACCTTTCATATCAATGTCATTCAGGCGATTCCCGCCGTAATGGTTCCCCTACTTCGTGCGGCTAAAAATAAGGATCCAAAATTTTCGATCGAAAAAGTGGTCTTTGCAGGAGCTCCGCTCCAACCCTCCGATAAGAAATGGATGCGCGAACGACTAGGGGTCAAACAAATCGCCTCTATCATAGGAGCTAATGATGGGGGACAGATTGGATTTCAATGTGAGTCATTGTCAGGCGCGTTCCATCATGCCGTAGATGATTTTAATTATCTCGAAGTCATCGATGACGAGGGCAAGCCCTGTGCTACCGGGAAAGCGGGACGACTCGTCATTACGAGTTTACTTAAATACGCCTATCCTTTGATTCGCTACGAAATAGGCGACAGGGGGCGGATTGTCGATAACGGGCGATGCGCCTGCGGCCGATCGGGGCGCCTCTTTGAATACCTTGGCCGCGCCGACGACATGATTTGCGTAGGGATCTTAAATTTACGATATGCCGATTTTCAAACTGCTTTAGAGGCAGAGCCAATTTCTGCGCTGCAAATCGTGGCGGAAAACCCACAGGGAAATGATGATCTTGTGGTGAAAGTGGAATCTGAAGGAAACTGCGAAGGCCTTTCGGATCGGCTTCGGGCCCGGGTGTTGAGTCAGGTGGCCAAAGTACAGAGCAATCTCGATTCTGGAGCGTTGCGATCATTGCGTATTGAAATTCATCCCCTTGGAGAACTTCCCAGAAATCCGCGCAGTGGGAAAATTCGAACATTAATTGATGCGAGGCAATGATCGTGGTCTTAAAAGAAAAAAACTTTTTCCGCTTGTGGGTGGGTCAGGTTCTCAGTCAGTCAGGCGCCCGAATGGTGCAGATCGCCGTCCTCTGGTGGGGCATTGGGCAGGCTGGGGATTCGGCGGGACGCTGGGCGGGCGGGCTGTTGGTCCTTTCCGCGTTGCCCTCGCTCGTCTTTGTGAAACTCTTTGGTGGCCTGATCGATAAGTGGCCCTCAAGGCGGATCCTGTTTTTTACGGATCTGGCCTCCGGAATTTTTGTTGGGCTCCTTGCCGTATTTTTTGGAATGGGGTTTCTCTCAACACCCGTCATTTATGCTCTCGTCTTTTGCCTGGCCACTTTCCAGTCTTTACTAGATCCCACCTTGAACAAATCTGTCGCGCAGGTGGTGAGTCCCGAGGGGTTGGGTGGCGCTGTTGCTTTAGCCACGTCCACTCAGAGCTTGGCAAACTTCTCAGGAGCCATGCTCGGGGCCCTTCTCATCGATAAGATCGGTGTGGTGGCGACTCTTAGCATTGCAGCTTGCGGCTATGGGGTCGCTGCAACGGCAACCTTTTTTACTTACTTTAAAGCAATTCCAGCTCCAACGACCGCTGAAGCTGAGGCAACGCCGTGGCAAGTTTTAGGACGATACCCGTTTTTGAAGCGCGTCCTTTTTGGCTTTGGCTTGGTAAACTTTTTCTCTACGCCGACGCTTTTGGTGTTACCCCTATACGTAAAAAGGGTTCTGGAAATGCAGGCAAGTCAGTTAGGCCTTTTAGAGGCGGCGCTTTGGATGGGGCTTATTTTAGGAACCTGGGCTTCAGGACTTCTTTCTGGGTCCTTTTCCGTGCTCCGTCTAGCGTTCATTTGTTTATTGGCCATGGGTTTTGGTTTTGCGCTTCCCGCCTTTTCCCCAGCCGTTGCTGTTTCGTTTGTCTGTTTGGCTGTCGTAGGGATGGCGCTGGGAATCAACAACGCGCGATTTGTTCTTCTTTTTCAAAAAGAGGTGGCCGATCATGAAAAGGGACGTTTCTTCTCTATCCTTTCGGCCGTTCTAGGGTTCACCTTTCCCGTTGCCTATCTCCTTTTTGGAGTCTTGGTGGATCTCATCCCAGTGACGACGGTTATGGTGGTTCAGGGATTGGGCACCGTCGTGATGGCGTTTTATTTCTTATGGATTCAAAACACACAAACCGCTGGATGCGGAGACAAAAAGCAGTCAGATAAGTTAGTTTTTTGGGGGTAAGTATTTACATGCAGTTGGATTTTCGTCGTGCGCTGCCCAGAGATGCGTTTGGGTTAATGCGCCTCTATCAGTTGGCTAATAGCAGCAGTGAATCCCAAGATAGTGATGAACTAATGCTTCATCAAAATTCCGTGGCCAAGGACATTGCCTCCGATCAGAGTATCTGGCTTGTGGGAGAACGGGCTGATGAAATTGTAGTTTACCTAGGCATTCAGATCGACCGAGGAAATCGGTTGGCCAAAATCACGCGCGTCGCTTTTCATCCCGAAGTGGGTTCGTCCAATGAGATGCTTGAGATTGCCATGCCCAAACTACTTAATTACTTATCGGATAAAGGAGTGGACGTGGTTTATACGACCACTCGAACCATCACGCTGAAACAGCAGGAAATAACACTTCAACAGGGCTTTAA
>JAYVQZ010000331.1:0-5882 GCA_043776735.1 Deltaproteobacteria bacterium
GGCGCCCCGATTTCGTTCTTAGGAATGGATTGGGAAAAGGGAAAAGAGACATTCGAACGCGAGTTCATCGTACAAGCCCTTAAGAGCAACAAAGGCCGCATCAACCTTACTGCCGACTTGGCCAATATCCCTAAAAATACGTTGCTTAGGAAGATCAAAAAATACAGTATCAACCCACGTGAATATGGGGGAAGCGAGAACGAAGCCGCTTCGTAATTGATGCCAACTGATAGCAATAGCAAAGAAGAGCAGAAGAGCGCCCCAAAACCGCCGGTCACCTATTCTTCTTATTTGAAGGTAAACGAAATCCTCTCGCAGCAAATTCTACTAAGCCAGCCGCCAGCGCAGGATGAGATGCTGTTCATCATCGTCCATCAAACTTATGAGCTCTGGTTTAAACAGGTCATTTTCGACATGGGTTACCTCATCGGAGCCGTCGAAAAAGACGATTTGGTTACCACAGTCCGTCTTATGGACCGAGTGTGTGAAATCTTCCGCCTCATTATCCATCAGATTGAAATCCTAGAGACCATGACGCCCGTTTCTTTCAACCGCTTCCGATCGGGGCTAAACCCAGCAAGTGGTTTTCAAAGCTATCAATTTCGTGAGCTAGAACTATTAAGCGGAATGGATCCGAAGGAATATCAGGCGCTGTTTGCCCTCTCTCCAGAATGGAAAAGCCTAATGGAAGGCAAATCAAAAAGAAAAAATATCCGCGAGGCATTTTTTGAGCTTTTGGAGCGCCGAAATCTTTTGAACGGTCGCGACAATGACTCCATCATGGCGGCACTGACGACGATCTATTCAGAGGCTCCGGAATACATGCTGCTACAGGATTTTTGTGAACGCCTCATCCGGTATGATGAGCAGTTTTCACTATGGCGTTTCCGCCATGTGCAGATGGTCGAGCGAATGATTGGGAAAAAATCAGGGACCGGCGGGTCTCTTGGTGCGGCCTACCTAGCCTCGACGGTTAAGAAAAAATTCTTCCCTGAACTCTGGGATCTTCGAACCCACCTGAGCAGTGGCTCCGAGTACGGCGCGCCTCCTCCAAAGGCTTGAGGCCTTCACTAACAGATCGATCCATTAGGATAGCGGTCATGGATCCAAGCATAATAAAATGGTGTGACTATTTCTGAACCGATAAGTGCTGCGTAAACAGCACGTGGCACTCCCAGAAAACGAGCCATTCGGCCGGTGTTAAATCTAACTTCTAATGTTCTCGTGGATAGATCGTACCCGACGTGAGATAGGGACGGGGAAATAACCTTCTGCCAGATCATGAGCTTCTCCTTGGAAATGGTCTTTATATGACTTTACCGGGGAGTTTTATTTTCTGGGATCGAGAAACTTTTGGCTTTAACGACTGTTACCGAAGCTCTTTCAACGCTACGCGAACGGGGCTTGCATCCGCGTTTTGGAGTTTTAAAGGAAGCGCAAACATTTCGTAAAATCCATCCAATATTGGCTCAAGTACCAGCCCCTCTAGAATCCCCATCTTTTGCTTTTGGGTAGCCTTATGGGCCAAAAGGTCTTTGGAATCGAAAAGATCAACCGACGGCGTATCGATCCCCACCAGTTTCACATTCTGCAAGGCGAGATACTCAATGACGTCTGAACTCAAAGCGACAAAATCAGTGTTGAAAAAATTCGGGTTCGGAAAACTGCAGGTACGAAATAAAATTCTTTGCGCCCGAATCTCGACTCCGTTTAAATCTGAAACTGCGATCTTCTGTCCACGTTTTGTAGTCACGGAAATTACTTGGCAGGGTCCTAAATATTTAGAAAGATCGGCCTGATCGATTCCTATGCTCTTTTCCAAAAAATGATTCGGGCTGTCTGTATGGGTGCCCAAATGAAGAGTCGTATTTATAGAAGAAATTGTAAGGTGGCTTCCCGCATTAGTGTCCACGCTCAAAGTTCGACTAAAGGGGACATCTTGGGGCCAAACTGCAATTCCCTCGTGAATTAGGGGACTCACGTCCTGAAGCTTTGGTCCGGCAGTATGAAACGCCTCAAAGTGATATTGGATTTTCTGACCATTGGGAATTTCACAGGACGTTTGAAGCCCTAATGCGGAGAGCACTGGCGCGACGGCCATAGCTGCAAGCTCAGGATAGAAACCGGCCGCAATCTTGACCAAGATTCCCACAGGTCCAGATACGGTTTTCGACGCCATTGCCCCAATTCCCAACAGCCCGTCGGCACCCTCTTTAGCAATCAAGCGGCCCGAGTTCTTTTGCATCAACCTGGTATCAACGCGCTTTGGTCCCCCGATCCATTCGGGATTTTTCATCATGGCCGACGCCACAAATCCCTCGCTAGATCCTTTCGGTGCGCCTATTAATTTCTCAAATAGCTTGGCGAGCTCCGTGGAGGTAAATAGGGGCGAGGGAAGACCACATCCATCGGTAACTGTCGTTCGATTTTTGCCTCCTAAATGGGCAATCAGGTACGTTTCAAGCGCATGAAAATACGGATGCCCCACCGACTGATAGTCTTCAGAGGTCCACCCATTCTGTTCGCAGCACTCCAGAATCGCTGCATGTTTGGACAGGCACGTATGAAACCACTGACCCGGTCCCTGCCCAGCCTCTTTTAAAAGCACGCGGTGGCGCTCTTCCATCGGAAACATCGGGGGAACTTTGTTGCGCTCAAAAAACCTAGCTCGATCTCCCGCATACCACTGTCGAAGTTGATCGAACTGATGCTGACTAGCTGAGATCGAGCCCAAAGCAGCCGTATGCCAAAGCGGAAGTTCGCCAACAGCAAGGCCTGTGGCCAAGAATTGAAAGGGCTTTAGCAGCGAGCGGGCGGGAAATTTCCCAACGACGTCACTGGTTTGAAAAAGGATTTGCTCCTCAAAGGTAACGACAATTTCCCCGTGGACAGTAACCTCAGCGGAATCACCGCGAACCATTGAAAAAAGAGGAGAAGAGCCAATCATAAGAGTTTCTCCCCGACCTCTTTCCAAAAATACTTCATCTGACTCTTTATCGCATCGGAATCGAGTTGGTTAAATTCAAACCATAACATAAGCCTGTCTTGAGAGTTAAAATGCCTAGGATTGTCCGGGTGAAGCTGATCGCGCACTTCAGAAGCATCACCAACAAGTGCTCGTTGGAGCAGGATCTGTTTATCAGGAACTTGGGCCGTGCCTTTCATCGCCGCGATGTAGGCGTCCAGCACAAACTCAGCCAGCCGATTAGCCTTCTTTCGATCAGGATCGACAAAAACAAGGACCGTTCTCGGGAGACGGGATCTTTTCCAAGAGGCAGAGGCGGCTGCCATTTGAATGTGCAGTTTCTCAATCTGCTCTGGTGGGGTAAATGAAAGGTTAAAGAGATCTACCTCAAAATATTTTCGCGCGACTACCAGGGCATCCGGATCAGACGAGCCCAAAACCACATGAAAATCTGAAGACTTTTCGATGGCGGGAACTAAAGTCAAACTTTCAAACTCCCAGCGAGGCTTTACGTAGTACGGAAAACCAATACCCTCGGGAATAGTTCCCTTAAAGGAAGCCCGCGCCTCCTGCTCAGAAATAAAAAGCTGGTTTAACTTCTTAGAATTTAGAGTCTCCCCGTTTACGAGCCTTAGAAAAATCTCCAAGGCTTCTAAAAAGGCAAAACGTTTTACGATAGGCCAAAGTCTCTTTTCGGACTCATCTCGCGGCGAAAGGCCAAAGGGGGTGTTCTGATAGGGGAAACGGCCTGCAGCAACACCCATCCTCAATTTTCTAGGATTCGCCCAAAGTTCAGCATTGCAGAAACGCAGGAAGTTAACCCGATCAGCACTTGCAATCGGTCCTCCACTCCCCCCAACAATATTGTGAATAGCGGTTCCAAGATTAATACGCTTGGTCCTCGCCTGTATCGCGTGAAAAAACTGAAAGGAGTCCGCGTTAAGTCCGACTTCCCCCTGAAACTCCGGAATGGTGGCGACCGAAGTTCCCTTTTGAGTCTCTGAAGAGAAATGGCTTTCCGCCAGCCAAACCGTATCCATTCCCAGCGCTTCGGCAAGATCCACCTGCTCAAGAAAATTATGAACGCTTTGAGTTACTCCTAGTCGTTTTCCGTCTACTTGAGGATCGCTGATCGAATGGAAGAGATCGAAGACCAAGTTTACTCCCACTCAATGGTAGCCGGAGGCTTTGACGAAACGTCGTAAACAACCCGATTGATGCCAGGAACTTCATTGATAATGCGATTGCTGATTCTTCCAATTGCCTCTTTTTCAAAGTGGTACCAATCGGCGGTCATTCCATCTCGACTAGTCACCGCCCGTAAGGCAAGCACCGCCTCGTAGGTGCGCGAATCACCCATCACCCCAACAGATTGGATGGGTAAAAGGACGGAGAACGCCTGCCATATATGTTTGTAAAGTCCTTGGCGATGTAGTTCCTCCACAAAAATGGCATCTGCCTCTCGCAGAAGTTCGAGTTGCTTTGGATTTATGTCGCCTAAAACCCTGACCGCAAGACCAGGGCCAGGAAAAGGGTGGCGATCGATGAGAACGGCAGGAATTCCCAACTCACGCCCCAACGCTCGCACTTCGTCTTTAAAGAGCTCGCGAAAGGGTTCGACAAGGCCTAGTTTCATACGCTTGGGCAACCCCCCCACATTGTGATGCGTTTTAATAGTGTGGCTGGGCCCTTTTACTGAAACACTTTCGATCACGTCCGGATAAAGCGTGCCTTGAGCTAGAAACTTTGCTTTTGGATACCGTCGGCATTCCTTTTCAAAAACATCAATAAATGTCTTCCCGATAATTTTCCGTTTACGCTCAGGATCGGAAACGCCCTTTAGTTTGGTAAGGAAGAGCTTAGAGGCGTCAACCACTCGCAAATTCACTCCCAATTTTTTCATGGCAACGTGAACCTGCTTTGCCTCTGCTTTTCTCAATAGGCCGTTGTCGACTAAAATGGGATGAAATCGCTTCCCCAAAATCTTACCCAAAAAAACAGCCAACACCGTGGAATCGACTCCACCACTAACTGCACCGATCACTTCGTGTTGACCGACCTGATTTAAAATCTCTTCCGACTTCTGGACGAAAAAGTTTTCCATCTTCCAACCGGAAGCGAGGCCGGCAATTTCAAAAAGGAAGTTTCCTAAAATCCGATTACCATCCTTGGTATGCGCCACCTCAGGATGAAACTGTACGGCCGTAAATTTTCCTTTTTCGAAGGCGGCCACTGGACAACCATCACTTTTTGCAGTGACTTGACCGTCGCCGGGAATCCGTTCCACGCTGTCACCATGACTCATCCAAACCTGGAGCTTTTCACCAACCTTAAACCCCTTAAAGAGTCCGGTATTTTTCTCAATGGTGATGTCGGCAGCTCCATACTCTCGCGTTTTCCCTGAGGAGACCTTGCCTTGTCCCATTTGGGAAATCAACTGCATGCCGTAACAGATCCCAAGAATGGGAAGAGGCGAATCCAAAATCTCCTTCATTAACCGAGGAGCCTTTTTTGCTGATACGCTCGAAGGGCCTCCTGAGAGTATGAGGGCTTTTGGGTTTTTTTCCCTAAGCTTTTGGAGTGAAATGGAATAGGGCTCTACTTCGCAGTAGACACCCAGTTCTCTCACCGATCGGGCGATGAGCTGCGTAAATTGAGAGCCAAAGTCCAGAATAATAACAGGACAATCCAAAGGTGCCTCTTTACATGTTGGGTCGATAGTTAGGAGACTCTTTCGTCACAAATACGTCATGAACATGCGACTCTTTTAAACCTTGCGGCGAAATTTTCACGAACTCTGCTTTTTCTTGAAGCTCGGTCAAATTACGGCAGCCTAAGTATCCGCAGCCCGCTCGAATCCCACCGACCAGTTGGTAAAGAACGCGTTCTAGTTCTCCGCTGTAGGGAACCATTCCTT
>JAYVQZ010000332.1:0-5881 GCA_043776735.1 Deltaproteobacteria bacterium
CCTATCGGGAATTAGTAGAAAATTCTCCCCGCTATCCAGAGGCTTTTGCCGAGCAGGGATACTCCTGCATGATTCACGGCGACGGCATGGATGATGAACCTCCTTTTCTCCCTTTCCGGCACGACTTACCAAAGGCCTACGTGCCTTCGGGGCATCTCGAAGCGGGAATGGTCCTTAGCGTTGAGTTTTACGCAGGAAAAAAAGGGGCTAGAGATGGGGTGAAATTAGAAGAACAGATTCTTATTACCGATTCGGGGCCCAAGCTTTTAGCTAATTACCCGTTTGAGGATCGTCTGCTGGGGAATAAAAAATGAAACTACGTCGCTCTGTGTTTTGGCCGCCTTTTCTTCTCGTAGCCGGTGCGCTAGCTCTAAATTTTTGGGACCCCCAAAAATTTCTCTCCGTGATGAACCAAACAAACAGCTGGGTGCTCGATAACTTTAGCGTGGCCTTTGCCTTAGTTGGTTTTTTGGCGGTGATCCTTTGTTTTGCGGTTTTTCTATCCCCGCTGGGAAAGGTCCGCATCGGAGGGGACGCGCCTCCTATTCTTCCTTTTATTTCATGGATCTGTGTATCTATCTGCGCCAACACCGGAGCGGGAATTCTTTTTTGGGCGATGGCGGAACCGATCTTTCACCTAAATTCCCCGCCGGTATCTTTAGGACTAACCCCAGGTTCTAGCGAGGCGGCACGGTTTGCTTTATCCACTCTCTATATGCATTGGTCGCTCACTCCGGCGGCTCTTTATGCGTTACCAGCGCTTCTATTTGCTATAGCATTTTATAATTTGGGCATGCCCTTTAGCATCAGCTCTTGTCTGGTTCCGCTCTTGGGGAAAAGGGTTCAAGGAAAGGCTTCTACCGTAATTGATGTCATCGCGCTCTATACACTGGTTTTAGGGATGGCTGCTTCATTGGCTACCGGCATTCTTTCTATCAGCGGGGGACTAGCTCATTTAACTCCGCTAAAGAGTGCGCCGCCTTTGTGGATAGGGGTGGGAGTAATAATCATGCTGGGCGTGGTAATTGCTGCAGTTTCTGGAATCGAAAAAGGGGTAAAAAACCTCGCCCAAGTAAAAACCGTTTTTATTTTGCTTATCGCCCTCTTTGTCTTTTTCGCCGGTCGTCCTTTGGAGGCATGGAACCTATCAGTCTCTGGCCTTGGGCAGTACGTCTCTACTTTTGCAAAGCGCAGCCTATTTCTAGAGTTTATACCTTCCGATCCGTGGCCCAAACAGTGGACCGTCTTTTTTTGGGCGGTGTGGCTGGCTTGGGCCCCTGTCTGTTCTGGATTTTTAGGAAGAATGGCGCGTGGCTACACGGTACGTCAGTTCCTCTTCGTAAATGTTTTTGTTCCTACGGCATTCGCGATATTTTGGATGACCGCTTTTGGCTCGACCGTCCTGGCTCTCGAATTAAAAGGAACTGAGAATTTCTCAAAGGCGTTGGCGGCCCACGGGGCCGAGGCGCTTTCGTACGTGGTCCTTAGTCGCCTGCCTCTGAGTTTTTTCGTCATTATTGTTTTTATCTTTCTCGTAGTGGTGGCTTACGTCTTTGGAGCCAACTCAAATGCTCTGTCTATGGCTGCATTGAGTACCGAAGGGATTAGCCCCGAAAATCCAGAGCCGCCTACCTACCTGAAAATTGTTTGGGGTGTTTTGGTCGGAACCATTGCGCTAGTGATGCTGGTGCGAAGTGGAATCGATGGGATTAAGACTCTCTCCTATCTAGGGGGGCTTCCCGCCTTATTCTTTGAAATTGGTGTTTTGTTATCGCTCATGAAATTAGTTTTCCTCTCATTTGCAAAAAAGACGGCAGGGGTTCGGCCGCCAATCTATTCAATTCCAGGACTAGAAAAAGGAGAAAAGGCATGAAGGCATGGTACGTTGGATTCGTAGATTGCGATCGTTATCCTCTTTTTGATCGACAGAGCCCAAAGCGAGCGGAATTGGTGCGTGAGTACCGGGCTTCAGTCGATCGTTTGGGTGTTGCTGAAATAAAGGGGTTTTTGACGCCCGCAGGAATTGAGCGGATGGTGAAAGAGTCTCTATCCATCGAGTCTGTGGCGTTTCATAACGCCTTGGTAGGAAACGCCTATTTGGATGAGCCAAGCCCAGAGTTGCCCGCCGATCACGTGCGGCGCCAAGTGGATCGCACTGCTTTAGGGGCTGTGGCTTACGACCAAATCCCAGAAAGCCATTTGCTACGCCAGGTTTATGAAAGCGAAGATTTGATGGCGTTTATTGGCGATATTCTCGGGCTAGAAAAAATCTTTCGCTATGGCGACCCGATGGGCGCTTTGAATATCGCCGTGATGAAGGATGGGGACTATCTGCGCTGGCACTTTGACCAGACGGATTTCGTCACCTCTCTTGCCATCCAGACGGCGGATAGAGGGGGCGAATTCGAATTTGCTCCCATGATCCGCACTCCAGACCAGGAGAATTACGCGTTGGTAAAAGCGGCCCTCAATGGGGATCGCAGCCGAGTTCAAAACCTAGCCAATGAGCCTGGCACTCTGGTCCTTTTTCGAGGCCGCTACTCGCTTCACCGGGTAACTGCTATAGAAGGAAGGAAGAGCCGTTTAATGGGGCTGTTCGGCTACGATTCGAAGCCCGGAACGATGAGTACTGAATACCTTCGTAAAATTCGTTACGGCCGGTCAGTGGAGAAATTATGAACCAACCTCAATTAGAAAAAGTTCAAGCCTGGCTCACCACGGAGAAGAAACTCTATATTGGTGGGGAGTGGGTGGTTCCCAAGGCCAAAAAACTTTTGCAGGCCTATGATCCTTCGACCATAGCCGTCATCGGACGGTTCTATGAGGCTGGTGGCTCTGAGGTGGATTCTGCCGTATCCTCGGCACGGCAGGCATTCAAGGGACCATGGAGAGGAATAAAACGAGCGGAACGCGCGGCGAGCTTAAAAAAGTTTGCCCAAGTCATTCGGGACAACGCCGCAGAGCTTGCCACGCTAGAGAGCTTCAACAATGGCAAAACTTTTGTGGAAGCCTTCGGCGATGATCTGCCGGAGTCAGCCGATGTGCTTGATTACTACGCAGGGTGGATCGACAAGAATTACGGCGAGAGTAATCCTGTGGAGCAGGGATTTATTAGCTTTACCAAGCGCGATCCTATCGGCGTGTGCGCCTTAGTCGTTCCTTGGAATTTCCCATTGCTACTAGCCTGCTGGAAAATGGCGCCGGCATTGGCGATGGGAAATACCATTGTCGTAAAACCTTCGCCATTTACTTCGCTTTCTATGATTCGCCTCGTGGAGTTGGTACACGAAGCAAGAATCTTTCCTCCCGGAGTTCTCAATCTCATCTTGGGCGGCAATGAAACGGGAGAGGCTATCTCACTACATTCCGGAATTGATAAAATCTCGTTTACCGGTTCCACGAATGTCGGAAAGAAGGTGGTCCAAGGATCGGGCGCTTCCAATCTGAAGTCGGTGACGCTGGAACTTGGTGGGAAATCTCCCAATATTATTTTTGATGACGCCGCTGATCTGGATGCTGTGATTCAACGGTCGTTTACCGCTATGTTCTCGCACAAGGGAGAGAAATGCTCGGAGCCTACGCGGCTGCTTGTGCAGCAGGGCATCTACGACAAAGTGACGACTCAACTTGCGGCAAAAGCCGACGCCGTTCGTTGCGGAAACCCTTTTGATTCACGCACGACTCAAGGGCCTCAATGCCATGAGGCCCATTACCAAAAGGTGCTCAGTTATCTTGAGATTGGCAAAAAAGAGGGCGCCAAGGTTCTTGCTGGCGGTACCGCTGATCTGGCTGCCGGAAAAGGTTACTTTGTTCGCCCCACCCTTTTTGGTGGCGTGAACAATAAAATGCGCATTGCCCAAGAAGAGATCTTTGGACCTGTGCTTTGTGTGATTCCTTTTGCGACTGAGTCAGATGCCATCGAAATTGCCAACGACACTCCCTACGGGCTTGCCGCTGGTCTTTATACGTCGGATTTGTCACGCGGACATCGGGTTGCCGACCAGCTCGAAGCCGGGATGGTTTTTGTGAACCATTATGGCTGTTATGATTTTGCCAGCCCCTTTGGCGGCATCAAACAAAGTGGGTGGGGTAGGGAGATGGCCAAGGCCTCGCTCGACTCTTACACGAAGGCCAGAACCATTTGGGTTCGCTATCAATGAAGATAGTCGACGTAAAACTCGTGCCGATCCAGGGGGCGTACTATTACGAAGACATTGCAGCACTTCAGGCTCGGTCCATAAAGAATAGCGATCGTTGGAGGGCACCAGCAATCACTCCGGGATTTCGCCACGTTCGCGAAATCGCCGAAGGGGTGTCGATTGGTCTAGTCACCGAACGAAAAAATACGTACTGGGGCGATGCGGTTGCCGTGTCGTATTCAGGAAAGTCAGGACGATCGGGAACCTATCGTTCAGTAGAGGGCATCCGAGAGCTAGCTGAGTTTCGTTCCTCTCTCTTAGGAAGTGACTTGGGAACTTTTCGCGGCTGGAGTTCGCAACTCCAACACGGGGTCCTTCACAACGCTTCTCGTTACGGAGTCAGCCAGGCGTTATTGGCGGCCGTAGCAGGAGAGTCCCATCGGACCATGGCTCAGGTTCTCTCGGACGAATGGGAGCTTAAAACTTCGTTTGGAATGATTGCCATTCAGGGCTCCAGTGGAAATGATCGTTACGACAATGCCGATAAAATGATCGCAAACCGGCTTAGTGCTTTGCCGCATGGACAGATAGACGACATCGCCGAACAGTTGGGAAACGACGGCGGAAAGCTCCTGACTTATGCCCAATGGCTAACCAAACGGATTTTGGAACTCAGCGGCGGGGATTATCGCCCTACCGTTCACTTGGACGTTCACGGGGCGATAGGAAAGATATTCGGGCAGGATTTAACAAAGGTAGCCGATTATTTGGGCGTTCTTGAGAAAACGTTGAGCCCCTACGCGGTTCGTTTTGAAAGTGTTATTTTGGCCAACAGCAAAGCCGAGCAGATCGAAAGTTACCTGGCGCTTCGCCTAAAGATGAACCAAAAAGGAATTGCCGCCAAACTCGTGGCTGACGAGTGGGCCAATACCCGTGCAGACATTCATGAATTCGTCCAGGCCAAGGCAGTGGACATGATCCACATCAAGATGCCGGACCTCGGAGCCATCAGCGAAAGTCTTGAGGCGGTTCTTGAATGCCGAAAAAACGGCGTGGAAACTCTTTTAGGCGGAAGTTGCATAGAGACAGAGATCTCCACGCGAGCGGCAGTGAATTTGGCGATGGCCGTGCAGCCCACCGCATTTCTAGCCAAACCAGGAATGGGCGTAAACGAAGCCGTATCTATGGTGAGAAACGAAATGGCCCGACTGTTGGCGTAGCCAGAAACGGTGTCACGGCACGCCTGGCCCCTAAGTCGGGCTCTTCTTGGTGAAGACTATAGAGGTCTTTAAAAGCCCATATCCCAATTTTTCGTAAAAAAGATGGGCCTCTTTCCGTTTGATTTGAGAGTGAACTTGCAAACGCCCAATCTTTTTTTCCAAAGCCCAGTCTTCCACCCGTTTCACTAAAGCCTTCCCAATGCCTATTCCACGTGCCAATTCCTCTACGATTAAAGAACCTATTTCTACGTAATCTCCGGTGATGAGTGAACTCTCAAGACGGGCGTGAATCGACCCGACCACTTTTCCTTCTGGCGCGGCCGCGATCCAGAGGCCTTGGTCGGAGCGGAGTAGAAGGGCGGCTATTTGGAATGCGATCTGCTCAGTAGAGGAATGGTACCCAAGCTGGTTGCCAAGGACGCAAATCTGCTCGGCATCGCTAACGGTAGGCTTTCGAAGTGTGAAGGACGACTCCATTTCACCAACCCGACCAGTCCCAGTAGACCTCTTGGTCGGGGAGGA
>JAYVQZ010000333.1:0-5850 GCA_043776735.1 Deltaproteobacteria bacterium
AAATACGACGATATGTCCGAAGAGCGACTCTTGGACGACAAGTTCAATGAAACCGATATGCGAATGATCGCCGACACTATGACTAAGTCATTGGTGGAAAGCCGCGTGATTGCAGAGTCTAAAAAAGCGCCAGTCGTCTTGGTGACTTTGGTAAAAAATCGCAGCGAAGAGCACATCGACATGAAGAGCATGACGGATAAAATCCGCGTGGCACTCATTAAAAGCGGACGGTTCCGATTTACCGAAAAAGAGGTCCGCAGTGAATTGGCCGAAGAGATGGAATATCAAGGCGGCTCGGGTTATGTCGATCCGGCCACGGCCCGGCAAAAGGGAAAACAGATTGGTGCCAATTACTTTTTGACCGGGGAGATAACCGACCGCGTTCAGCAAGTGGGTGATAAAAAGTATGTCTATTACAAGGCGACTTTTAACCTTGTGAATATTCAAACTGGAATCTTGGACTGGACCGATGAGAAAGAGCTCCGCAAGTTCTACAAAAAGAAGTCGGTTGGGCTGTAATACTACGTGAAGATAAGATCTTTTTTATTCGCCTGCTTCCTCTGGGGGCAGGCGCTTTTTTTATCCAGCTGCGCGCAATACGCTGGTCGAATGCGCGAGCCGCGGGCTGATTTTCAAGCCGGCCGTTACGATGCCGCCATCGTTAAGTTAAAAGAATATGCCGATAAAAAAGACAATGACGAACTGCTTTATTTAATGGATTTGGGCACTGTTTATCACAGTGCTGGCCGTTACAAAGAGGCGATTGGCACTTTTCTAAGTGCCGATAAAATAGCGGAAGTTAAAGACTACACGAGCGTGGCCGCTGAAGCGGGAAGTGTTCTGCTTAACGACGAGATCAAATCCTACAAAGGGGAAGACTTTGAAAAGGTGATGATCAACATGTATCTCGCCATCGACTACGCGTTGATGGGTGATTATGACGACGCTCTCGTAGAGGCCCGCCGGGTGAACCGCAAGTTGGATCAGATGATTACTCAAGGGAAGCTGCCCTACCAAAACAATGCCTTTGCCAAGTATTTGGATGCCGCCCTTTTTGAAGCTCGGGGGGAGATCAATGATGCGTTTGTCGACTATCGCCAACTTCTGAAATGGAACGTACCAACTTCTTTTGCTTATTTAGGAGTTCCCTTACTGCGTTTGGCAGATCGTCTTAAGGCCTCTCAGGAATTTGAAGGCTACAAAAAACGGTTTTCCGACGTGAAAGACTTCCGACTGGGTTCCAATGAGGGTGAGATCATCTTGCTTTTGGAGCAGGGTAAAATTCCTTATAAAGTGCCGTCTGCTAACTTTAATTTGGTTCCTGTCTTTCATAAGAATTCTTATGCGACACGCTTTGGTCAAATTGGACTGGAGGGAAGTGCAACCCGCGTTGCCACTAGTCCCCTATACGATATCGAAGCCACCGCCATCAAGGAGCTTGCCAGTAAAGAGGCTGGCATTATCGCTAAGAAAATAGCCGGCATTGCCGTAAAAGAGGCGGCAGCTCAAGGGGTGGCGGCTGCCAGCGACAGTAAAACTCTTGGTTTTCTTACTAGCATTTTTCTTCACGCCACAGACACGGCTGACTTAAGGAGCTGGACGACATTGCCGGCCACGTTACAGATAGCGCGTTTTAAAGTCCCGGCGGGGCGTCACAATTTCGTCCTTGATATGGTGATGTCGTCGGGCGGGACCATTCAAGCGGCTAAGCGATGGGCGAACGTCGAAGTGAAGCCAAGATCGATCGTCTTTTTGAATTACCGCAATACGGAGTGAGGCAAGCAGTGAAAGTGACAGGCGAGTTTCCCGGGCAGTTTGAGCCCCTTGAGGTTGAAGAGCGTCTCTATCAGACTTGGGTCGATAAGGGGTATTTCACCGCCGATCCTAAGTCAAAAAAAGAGCCTTACGTCATTGTATTGCCTCCGCCCAACGTTACCGGCGTCCTCCACATGGGCCACGCCCTAACGACGACCCTGGAAGACATTCTGGTTCGTAGGAAACGAATGCAAGGTTTTAATACGCTTTGGTTGCCGGGAACGGACCACGCGGGAATTGCCACCCAAATGGTGGTGGAGAGACATCTTTCTAAAGAGAGTAAGATCTCCCGTCATGAGTTGGGACGCGAAAAATTTTTGGAAAAGGTTTGGGAGTGGAAAGAGCAGTCGCAGACTACCATTTTAGGACAACTTCGCATGATTGGATGCAGTCTTGATTGGACCCGTTTGGCATTCACTCTGGATGACGGGGTCTCTCTTGCCGTCCGTGAGGTCTTTACCCGCCTTTACAACGAAAAGCTGCTTTATAAAGACACCTCTTTGATTCAGTGGTGCCCGCGTTGTCGTACTGCCCTTTCTGATCTTGAGGTGAAGCCCAAAGAGGTCAAAGGCAAACTCTGGCAAATCCGCTACATTTTAAAAAACGACCCGTCTCGTTTTTTAATCGTGGCTACCACGCGGCCTGAAACGTTGCTTGGGGATACGGCTGTTGCCATAAATCCCGAAGATGAAAGATTCAAAGCCTTTGTTGGCCAAGAGGTTTTGGTTCCTTTGGTCAGTCGGGCAATTCCCGTTATTGCCGATAGCTACGTCGACATGGCATTTGGCACCGGCGCCTTGAAAATCACGCCAGGCCACGACACCAACGACTATGCCGTGGCAAAACGCCATAACCTTCCTATCCTTTCTATCTTTGATGATGCCGCCAAACTCAATGAGGCGGCCGGTCAGTACAAAGGTTTGTCCAGAGAGAAGGCCCGCGAAAAGATTCTAGCCGACCTCACTGAAAAAGGGCTGCTGGGAACAGAGACGGATCATGTCCATAACGTTGGTCATTGCGACCGATGTGACTCGGTATTGGAACCGCGCCTGAGTTCCCAATGGTTCGTGGATGCCGCAACCTTGGCCAAACCCGCCATTGAAGCCGTCCGATCAGGTGACATCAAGATTTTGCCCGTTGAGTGGGAGAAGACCTATTTCCAATGGATGGAAAATATCCGTCCCTGGTGCGTAAGCCGTCAGCTGTGGTGGGGGCATCGCATTCCAGCGTGGTATTGCACGGATTGTCCCAATGTCACCGTCGCTGTGGAGACTCCTAAGGCCTGCGGTAAGTGCGGTTCGATAAAAATTAAACAGGACGAGGACGTTCTCGACACTTGGTTTAGCTCGGGCCTCTGGCCGTTTTCCACCTTGGGATGGCCCAAGCAGACGGAGGATCTCAAAGCGTTTTATCCTAACTCCGTGATGGAGACCGGTTTTGATATCCTTTTCTTCTGGGTAGCTCGGATGATCATGCTGGGTATCAAGATGATGGGTAAGGCGCCTTTTCATACCGTTTACCTGCATCCCATGGTTCGGGATGAGCACGGTCAGAAGATGTCTAAAACCAAGGGGAACGTAAAAGATCCTTTGGAAATCATCAAAAAAGTAGGGGCCGATCCGCTCCGCTTTACGCTGGCAGCAATGGCGGTACACGGGCGTGACGTTCTATTGTCGGATGGCCGCATTGAGGGCTACCGCAATTTTGTAAACAAGATATGGAACGCTTCGCGCTTCATGATGCTGCACTTCTCCGAAATCGAGAAAAAGAACTCGGATCTGAAGAACGATGTGAATCGTTGGATCTGGACGCGTCTTGAATCGTGTAAAAAAGACATGAATTTGGCGCTGGATCAGTACCGTTTTTTTGATGCGGCAAACCGAATTTATCAGTTTTTCTGGAATGAGTACTGTGACTGGTTTATTGAGCTCATTAAGTCGGAAAAAGAGCTGGGCCAACGAAAAGCCAACAAAGACTCTACCGCCCTTGAAGTCCTTGAAGAGGCCCTTCGTCTGCTGCACCCGTTCATGCCTTTTGTGACGGAAGAGATCTGGCAGAGACTGCCGCTGAAGGCCAATGCGGAATCGATCGTGGTCGCTCCCTATCCGGAGTTCGACGAGACCCATAGTTTTCCAGATTCCGATGCAAAAATTGGAACTGGAATCACTTTGGTCGAAGCCATTCGTTCGAGTCGTGGGGAGAGCCAACTAAACCCCACGGCGCTGATTCGAGTCCATGTTTTTGGACCACAAGAAAAACTCAATGCGCTGATTGCGGGTAAGGACTGGATCAGCCGTTTAATTAGGGCATCTGAATTTGAAGTAGGTGGTACGCGTCCCGATCCTAAGACCAACGTTTTAATTGCTGTGGGTGAGATTGAAGCCTTTGTGCCGCGAGAAGATCTCATGGACGTAAAGCTTGAGATCGATAAGGCCGAAAAAGAACTCAGTCAAATGATGGGGGAACTCGGACGAGCTAAACAAAAGCTCGTCAGTCATGAGTTCATTAGCAAGGCTCCGGAGAATGTGATCAAGGGAGTGCGCGATCGCAAAGAGCTGCTAGAAAAGCAAGTGGCTACTCTGGAAGCACACCTCAAACAGCTAAAGGAAGCCTAACCACGTGACCCTCTCGGTCATCATTCCTACACTCAACGAACAGAGCCACATTGAGCGCTGCCTTGCTCAAGTGTACGCAGAGTTACCTTACGAGATCATTGTTGCCGACGGAGGAAGTGACGATGCCACAGGCTATCTGGCCAAAAAAGCCGCGGCACGGGTTTTGGGTTGTGAGAGGAATATTGCACAGCAATGCAATCAAGGAGCTGGGGAAGCGGCGGGCGAAGTGCTTCTTTTCTTGGCCGCTGATACAGCCATTGGAGCAGGGTATAGCCAGGCCATCTTCCAGTGTTTGTCCGATCCTAAGGTCTCAGTGGGTGGGTTTCGATTGAAGATTGAAGACAGGCGCGTTGCCTTTCGGGTGATCGAATTTGGGGGGAACCTAAGATCGTGGTGGTACGGTTTTACCCTTCCCGATCAAGGGCTTTTTGTACGCAAATCAGACTATTTCGCCGTTGGGGGAATGAGGCCAAACTCGTTAATCCCTTTCGCTGACCTTTGTGAGCGATTGAAGACTAGGGGCCGTTTCCAGGGAGTTTCGCTTTTGGTGGGATCCTCTTCCCGAAAGTGGAGAAATCACGGGATAATAAAAACATGTTTGTCCCACAGCCTTACGTTTTTTAGATTCCGCAGACAACTAGGGAAGGTCAACCGATGAAGTTACTAGCCTTTCTCCTTCGAAAATATTTCTTTCCTCGCGGCATGAACCTTCTCTCGTTTGCGGTACTACTCTCAATTGTGGGAGTGGCGGTTGGCGTCATGCAACTCATGGTGGTTTTGGCGGTCATGACCGGTTTTCAAGATCTCTTTCGGGAAAATTATACGCGCATCTCCTCTGAACTGGTGGTGTTGCCTCGTAGTTTAAAAAAGGTTGATGAGTCGATTGGCGAAAAACTCAAAACGGTTCCTGAGCTAATAGGTGTGACTCCTTCGCTTCTAGCTCCTGCCATGGTGATTCGGGGGACTAAGGTGGGCGGAGTTATATTTGAGGGGGTCGATTTTGAATCCTCAAAAAACGTCACTCCGTGGGACCAGATCTGGGTGACGCCGCCCAAAGAGGGTTCGTCCCCGCCAGAGGGCCAGTGGGTTTGGCTTGGAGTTCAGCTTGCCAAGAAATTAAAAGTGGAAGTAGGTGACCGCGTTGATGTTCTTATCCCCGAGGGCAATTCCCAGCGAGTCTTAGCCTTCTCAGTCACTGCAATTACGAAGTTTGGAATTTATGATCACGATTTGCACCATGCCCGGATGGGCCTTTCGGCACTTCGGGAAGTGTTTCGCAAAAGTGGCCAGCAGCCCCTATTTAAATGCAAAATTCGTCCAGGGGAGAATTTTGAAAAGGTCGCAGATAAAGTACGAGACCTTGTGGGGGAAAGCGCCCAAGTAAAATTGTGGAATGACATTCACCACAACATCTTTTTAG
>JAYVQZ010000334.1:0-5840 GCA_043776735.1 Deltaproteobacteria bacterium
TTGCAAAAGTTGACCCGAAAAAAAATCATTATTGTGGATTGGGATCGCGTTGAGGAGGCCTGCAAAAGGAAACCGGACCGGTGCCCTAAAATTGGTCGCGTGCTTGAGGGGGCAAAAGATCTTAGCTTGGTGCAGGTGAAGGCGGGGATGGCGTGGCACGATATCCGTAGGCTAGAGGATCAGACGACCCCCGATCGTACTCTTTATTCCGAAGCCGAACGGGATGCCAAAACTCACCGGTATGGTTTGTGGCGAGGCAAAAAACCGATTGCCCCCTGGCTTTTTAAAAAGTAGTCAAACGGACCATTTTTCGCGGTTCGGGAGCTTGTCCCCAAGGCGTTCTTTGAAGATAAGAAAGGCCTTGGCAGTCAGCTTTACGTCGCCCAATGACCGATGTCGGTCCTCGGCTTTGATTACAAGATTAAGCCGCTTACAAATAATGTCCAGATTGTGGGAGTTCTCGCTGGGATAGCACCGTCGGGAGAAATGAATGGTGTCGTAGACCTCAAGCTGCTTCTTCATCTTGAACTGCACTAAGTATTTGGACACAAAAGACATGTCGAACTTGGCGTTTTGAGCCACCAGCCAGGAAGAACCCAAGAATTCCAAAAACTCCGGAAACACTTTTTCAATAGGGGGGGCTCCGGCGACCATATCGTTGGTAATTCCGTTAATTCTGGTAGCTTCGGGTGATATGAGCCTTTTGGGATTTACTAAGGTGTGAAAGTAATTCTTCTCATCTAACTCATCCCCAAAGATGCGCATCGCTGCAATTTCAATCACTTCATCGCCTCCCCAGGGGGAGAGGCCAGTGGTCTCAAAGTCAAAAACTACGTACTCATCAAGTGCCATGCTCATTTGCATCAAATAACCCAGCCGTTCTAGTGAATCCTTCATTAGCTAAAGAATTCCCGGCTTGCGGTCAAGAAAACGCGAAGAGCGGCGTGCCAATTGGACAAAAACCGCCACCGTAGTGTACGAAAGGGTCCGGGAGAAAACATGGTCAACGATATCAATTACCTCGAACACCGTTTTCGGATGAGCGAGCTTGAACACAAATATGGAAAACAGGTCCATATTGTCAGCGATCCGTACTTGTTCACCATGTTGGCAAAGCTCTGCGAGGCCTCTTGCACCCAGCCGCTGATTAACCAGCTTTTAGACAAGCTTTACCGTGAATTGGTCAAGACTGTGGTCAACGCTGAGTTTCCGCTAGCAGAGACCGTTGTTGAGACTCGAATGTCTGCGCTCCACCCTAACGAAGGCAAATTTAAGGCAAAAGTACTAGACCCAGCGACTAAAGTGGTTTGCGTGAATTTGGCTCGCGCAGGGACGGTACCCTCCCACATCTGCTACGACGCCTTTAATTATATGCTGAGACCTGAAGGGATTCGTCAGGATCACATCTCAATCAACCGCAAGGTGGACGATAACGAAAAGGTGATTGGTACCAATCTGGCCGGCGTCAAAATCGGTGGAGACATCGATGATCGTTTTGTAATCATTCCCGATCCAATGGGAGCTACCGGTTCCACCATAGATACGGCCATGGAAGTTTATGAGGGCCGTGGTCGCGCGCGGCGTTTCATTGCCATGCATTTGATCGTCACTCCGGAATACCTAAATCGGGTAACTAAGAAGTATCCCGATCTAGCCATCTATGCGATTCGACTGGACCGTGGACTTAGCAAAGACTCGGTATTGCAAAGCCTAGCCGGATCCCAAAAAGACGAAGAGCGGGGTCTTAGCCCCAAACAGTACATTATCCCCGGCGCCGGGGGGCTGGGTGAAGTGATAAATAACTCCTATGTTTAGCGTTTTTTCCATAGCTTTTGTGGCCGTTGCCTTGGGCATTTTCTTGGCGGTATACATCACCAAAAATCCAGCTCCTGGCGTGATTACTTCTGTGCCACCGGAAGATGATTACGACACCGATTCGGAATTAAACGCGCGGCTTGTTCTTAAGGACCTTTTCTCCTTAGGAGAGAAGATGCTCAAACAGCATAAGCTGGTCCTCAAAGACACTCTGGTCCAGACAGAAAACGAGGTCTATTGGATTGCCGAGAGTCAGAGTGAATTCTTCTACGGCAATTATGTCTTGGGCTTCGTCCAGGTGCCCGATGAGCGTCCCTTTTATACGATGAAAGAACTGTTGGAATTTAAAGACTTTGTAAAGAGTTCAACAAGTGCAAAAGGGTTTTTGTTCATCTCCGGATATTTCACTAGGGACTCGCACCAGCCGCTAGAAGGTCCGAAGGTTACCCTGTATAACAAACGGCGAGTATTAACCGAGCTTAAAGCGCGCGAAGCGATCACAGGATAAGAGATGGCATTACTTAAAGTAGCGGTGATGGGTCATCCGGTTTTAAGGGAGGTCGCCCAAACGGTTCCCGAAGCTGAAATTAAGACCGAATCCTTTCAGCAGTTTCTCAAAGACATGGCGGAGACCATGAACGAGTACGATGGCCGAGGGCTAGCGGCTCCGCAGGTTCATGTGAGCCGACAGATCGTTTGCCTTATTTGGGACTTTGACCCAGGAAAGGCGTCCTACCTTGCCTACTTGATCAATCCGAAAATAGAAGTGCTCACCAAAGAGACTTCCGCCTATTGGGAGGGATGCTTAAGTGTTCCTGGAATGCGTGGCCGGGTAACTCGCCATAAACGGATTTCTGTGGAAGCTTTGAATGGAAAAGGGGAGAAGATTAGTTTTATCGCCGAGGGGTTTGCTGCCACGGTGATTCAACATGAGTGCGACCATTTGCTGGGCAAGCTCTACCTCGATCGGATGACCGACATGAGGGAATTGGCTTTTACTAGGGAGTATCAAAAATATCATGTCGACGCGAATTCAGGAGACGACCAAGAAGGATAAAGCACCTTCTCGGATGCTCAGCACAACCAAAATAAACTCTACCCCCATGAAAAAAGATAAAGTCAGCCAGCCGCCGCTTGATTACGAGCTTTTAAATCAACTCACTGATCGCGCCTTTTTTATCGCCTTAAGAATGATCGACATTGCGAACGCTCGTCCCGATCACGAGCGCGGGGAACCTAAAGTGGGCGGCCACCCTGCGGCATGCGCCTCGTCGAAGCATATCTTGGCGGCTATTCATTTGGTTTTAAAAGAGCCAGAAGACTATTTGGCAAATAAGCCGCATGTCTCGCCAATCGACCACGGGCTCAACTTTTTGCTTCAAAATTTTCGTGAGTCTGACGGCTCGCCAATGACCTTGGAACGATCCCAGTTGGCGATGAGACATTTGCGCCATTATTCGAGCGAAGGGGAACCCGTCTTCCAGTCTTATCACGCAGAAGCCGATCCTGATGGCTATCGCTTTTTCCCTTCTGGTTCCGTGGGAATTCCACCCGTGAACGCGCTCTATTCGGCATTGGGATACAAATTCGCGGAAGATCACGGCATTGAGACCGGTGAGAAGCCAACCTTCTGGTGTTTGATGGGAGACTCAGAATTTCGTGAGGGCTCCTTGATGGAGGCCATGCCTGATGCGGGGGAACGTTCCATTGGGCGCCTCGTTTGGGTGGTCGACTACAATCGGCAGAACCTCGACGGCACTCGTGTGATCAATGAAGAGGCAATGGGCGGAACCGATGCAGATCGAATCGTCACGATCGCAAAGGCGAACGGTTGGAACGCTATCCAGTTAAAGCACGGAAAGAAACGAGAGCGAGCCTTTGCCCTACCCGGCGGGGAAGAAATGAAACGGGTGATCGATGAAGAGATGACCGACTTTGAGTTCCAGGCTCTTCTCGGAGCCAATGATCCTAAAGTGACGCGTCAATCACTCGGTGAAAAATCCGAGAAGCTTGCCAAATGGCTTAAAAAATTTGGTGATGACGAACTTCAAGAGATTTTTTTCAACGTGGGCGGTCATGATCTGGAGAGCCTCATTGAGGTACTTCGCGAAGGCAAAGAGAATGAACACCGCCCGACTTTAATCGTGGCCTACACCATCAAAGGACACGGGCTTCGGTGTGCTGCTCTTTCCGGCAACCATTCTATGCTGCCTGAAGAGGATGAGCTGCGCGAACTTGCGAAAAAATACGGAATTGATTTTGAAAACCCATTTCAGGTCTCTGGCATAGGGGCGAAGGCGGAAAGTTATTTAGCAAAACGCCGGGCCCATCTTGTGGACGGCATTGATATGGTAATTGCCAACGCAGCGGCCCGCCGTTTGGCCTGGGCACAGAAAATGAGCTCTATTGAGTGGCCAATTGATTTCGAAGTCGGCGCTCTAAAGTTTAACCCCGTAGCCCACACTCAATGGATGTGGGGTCAAGTTGCCGCAAAGCTCGATCGCCTTGCGCGTGGTGAGCGAAAGAAGGCGGATAAGGCTGACAAGACAGAAGTGAAGTTTACGGAAAAAGATGAGGTGTGGCGCCAAATAGCCCCTTTCTTTTTGACAATGGCTCCTGACGTCGGAAGTTCGACCAATACCAGCCCAAACATGAACGGAAAGCTCTATGGGGATATTGGCCAAGAGGATTTTGAAAAGACCTACGGGACAAAGGATGACAAGGCGCCTGACGTAATCCCTCACGCGGATCAACGAAGTGGTCATTTGCGATTTGAAATTGCCGAAGGCAACTGCATGTCGGCGGCCGGATCTTTTGGAAAGTTTTGGTATTTCGCCGGTGTTCCCTTTTATCCAGCAATGACTATCTATGACTTTTTCATCAAGCGAGCGCACGATCAGTTTTATTACAACCTCTACTGGCACTCCCATTTTGCGACTATCGGAACGCCAAGCGGAGTGACGTTAGCTCCTGAAGGGGCGCAACATTCTTGGAAGTCTGACTTTCAAATTCCCAACTGCGTGACGTGGGAGCCTTGTTTTGCAAAGGAGTTGGAATGGATGCTCGCAGATACGTTGCGACGACATTTCATCAATGACAGCGTAGCTCGGGAATCTACTCTTTTTCGTTTGGTTACCAAGGGACTGGTACAAAAAGAATTTTCCGAACGTCTAAAGAAACAGCCTCGGTTTGATGGGAAGACTGAGGAGGAAATCTTCTTAGAGATCCGAAAGGACGTTCTGAGTGGTGGCTACGCTTTGATTCATCATGAAGGCTCCGACGATTACACTCCCGGCGACAATGTGGTGTATCTCTTTGCGATGGGAGCTTTAGTAGCCGAGGCCATCAAGGCTTCGGATGCTCTTTTGAAAAAAGGCATTTACGCAAACGTCTTTGTCGTGACCAGCACCGACCTCTTGTTGGGCAACTATGCTGACCTTGATGGCTATGTCCACCTTAAAGAAACTCTGGGAGTGAATGGAAACCTTTACCTCTCGGGTGGCAATCAGGTGAACAAAACAGCCGAATGGCTCTCTCTTCAAGGGGCCCGCATTCCGATCGTTTCGGTTCATGATGGAGAACCAGGTTTGCTCGATAATATCGGTTCAATCGTTGGAACCAAGCAGACGACGTTGGCTATTCGAAAGACATCAAAGTCAGGAACAACAGCGGCGATTTTCCATCTTCATGGAATTGATGCTGAGGGGATTGAAGAGGCCTGCGTAAAAGCATTGGAAGAGACGGCCAAGGAGAGCTTCAACGTGAACCCGGCGCTTATTTCAAGCTAGCTAAGGCCGTAGGTGAGAAAAAATTGATAGGGTCGACGGCGCGCCCGTTTTCTCGGATCTCAAAATACAGGCTAGGTTTTTCACTACTTCCGGTATCTCCGACCAGCCCCACAGCATCGCCCTGAAGGACTCGATTTCCCTTGGTGAGAAGGGTTTTGTATAGGTGGGCGCTCAGGGAATAGAGCCCTCCGCCGTGATGAATAATGACCACGTTGCCCAGCCCTTTTACCCAACCAT
>JAYVQZ010000335.1:0-5801 GCA_043776735.1 Deltaproteobacteria bacterium
AGGCGACTGTCCGATTCCTCCAGAGCGATGGTGCCAGGCTTTGAATTTTAAACTACCTCGGACGATTCGAATTCAATCTGCCCAGCTAGTTCCTGATCACTTTCACGCGCAAAAGAATGTGATCTCCAAAGTCTATTCCTACCGGATTTTGAACGGATCGGTCGCCAGCGCCTTAGACACCCGAGTGCTTTTTTATCCTCGCCGGCTCGACTGGCGGGCGATTTCCGAAGCCCTTCCCCATTTTTTGGGCACCCATGATTTCCGAGCCTTTCTTGCCACGGGCTCCAACGTCAAAACGACCACTCGCACGATTTACCGCTTTGATTTGCATAAAGAGGGAAACGATCGTTTTGCCTTTCATATTGAAGGGAGCGGTTTTCTAAAGCACATGGTGCGAACCGTCGTGGGGACTTTGCTAGATGTGGGGGAAGGACGCCGCGACCCCGCTTCGATCGTGTCACTCATTGAGTCTCAAAACCGTCGTCTAGCAGGGCGTACCGCACCGGCTCACGCCTTATGCCTGGAAACCATCTATTATGGGGGCGAGGGGCATCATGTGGGGGAATGAAAACTCAAAGGAGATTTCTCTAGCCTGGTTTCTTATCGTGGCTGCCCTGTTTCATGCCTTGTTATGGCAAATGGGGGCGGGTCGGTTTGATAAACTTTCGTTGCCTGGGCGATCGGCAAAGAAAAAGGATATCCCGGAACCGCTCACCATTGAGCGCTATCATGACGACGAGCAAAAGCCTGTAGTTCGGACCGACAAGGCCGAAAGTGATCCTAAGAGGCTTAAGGAAAAAGCCCGCTTTGCCGGTGAGTTCGATAACCGGGTCGAGGAAGAGACAATAAGCCCGCGGACTGGAAAGTTTTTGCCCGGCGGTGTCATTCTCCAGCAGCGTCGCGGTCAGGTGGGCGAAAAAACAAAACCTATCACGCCTCCCGAGGAGGACGGCGACACTGTAAATGCCGACCAGGAGGGTTTGCAAGGCACGAACGGGCTGCACATGTCCGATCTGATGCAGTTTGGAGCCAGCCCCAATAAATTGCCTGGTGATATTAAAGACGGCGCCAATACCATGCTCAACACCGATGGGGTGAAGTACGCCTCCTATATCAATCGCATTGCCGATGAAATTTATGAGCCTTGGGTAACTTTGGCGCAAGAGGCAGCCAGGCTGCTTGTTGATGGCGGCCGAAAGTTTGACGAGAGTACGTACATTACCAAACTTGGCGTCAGCCTAAACGCCGAGGGCAATGTGACCGCCATTCAGGTTCTGCAAAGCTCCGGGTTTTCGGTTTTCGACGAGGCCTCAAAGAAAGCCTTTTGGTCGTCAGAACCCTTTCCCAATCCGCCTCAACAACTCTTCGATCAGCAAAGGCGTATCAAGCTCGTCTATGAGTTTCACTTTGAATGGAAAAGCTCATTCTTTAATATTTCCCCTCGCCGAATCTAAGAGAGAAAATTGATACGGTCACCTTTGGAAGTTAAATCCACAGGTCACATCGTTGCGGACAAGATCCCGGTCTTTAATGTCTTGGGGAGAGACGGGAAACAGGCGGCAGACATTGGGGCGGTCTTCATAAACCATGCAAAGTCGAGTGTTGGGATTCCAATGGGGGCACTGGAACATCAAATTGCAGCTAGCACCACAGCTAGTGCATCCACCACCCACCCCATGACTTTTTTGAATCTTTTTAGAGAGCGCTGGCCAAAGGCTTAAAAAACTGCGCCGTGCTTTCCCTCTAAATTGTTGGCGTCCTGGCGCAGAGAACAGGCCTTTGCGCGTAAAGAGCACGCCCAAAAAAACTTGGGTAATTTTGGCGATGACCAGAAACCTACGAACTGGTGAAAATTTCTTAAGCCAAGTTCCCACCGAGGCTCCTTGGTGTCTCGCGACGGCTATCTCATCCATGAGTCTACGTCCTTTTTAGTGTGTCAAAGCGCCAGAACCTACCATCGATTAGCGCAAAGCGCCAAGGATCATAGAATAACGAAAATCAGCAATAATATCATTACGGTCCTGTTAGTTTTTGACCATCATTTAGCTCGACAGACAGGATGCTAAGAAAGGAGAGAAACACGGCGGCTATGATAGGTCCAAGAAAGATTCCGGGAGGCCCCAGCCACGCGGTCGCGCCGAGAGCGCTTATGAGCGCAAGAAGTGGGTGCATCTCGCTGGCGCCTTTTAAAATCCAGGACCTGACAATATTGTCGATTGCCGCAATCACTACGGCTCCAACAATAAGTACGATGGCGCCCCACTGGTGGCCTAAGGAAAAGAGGTAGAGGATTCCTCCCAAGGTAACTGGCGCTGTTCCTACGACCGGGACCATGCCCATAAAAATCCCAATGGTTCCAAAGAGGATGGCGTTGGGCACTCCGGTGATAGAGAAAAACAAGAGGATCAATACGCCCTGAATAGCAGCACTGGAAAAAAGGCCCATCACCACACCTCGGCAAGAATTCTCAAAGGCATGATAGAGCTGACCCGATCGCTGTTCGCCAAGAGGGGAAAGGGTAGAGAGAAATTTTAAAAAACGCGAGCCATCAAGGAGAAAGAAATAAAAACTAATGGTCATAATGAAGAAGACCAGGATGAGGTTGGGCATACTGGCCAGGAAATTTCCCACCCATGCAGAAATGTGACTCACAACGGATTGAATGAGGTCTAGTAGCTGTCCTTGCAGCCATTCCCGGTCCATCGGTGAAAAACGGGAGATCCAGGCAATAACGCTTCTCACCGTTGGGTAAGCTAAGACTCCGCTATGCTCCTCGGCAGTAGGAAATTTGGCTTTTTTAAGGGCATTAAGCACTTGGTAGGAGCCTTTGACCAACATGAAAACGACGGGAACGAGCACTCCTGTAGTCACTCCAGCGGTCACTACACCAGCGGAAACTGGGGGCGGAAGTTTGTGGTTTAGCCGTTTGAAAGTGGGGTAACAGAGTAAGGCGATCATCGCCCCAAGCAGAATGGGGATGAGAAAGGGCGCCATCATGAAGAAGAATAGAAAGGACAGCATTAGCCCCAACAGGAGCTGCATGCCCCAACGCCAATTTCTTTGAGTTTCCATGGAGGAAATAATAACCAACTCCCCGGCGAACGGCGAACGTTTCCGACAGGCCGCGCACATTACCCCTGGCCAATCTGTTAAAATTCTTTAACCCATGCCAATTCTCATTTTTCTTCTCCTGTTTTGCCCCTTTGCCGTAGCGGCTCCTTCTAGCGACGTCCCTGCGCGTTCGGGTTCGTATCAAAACGTGGATGACCTAGAGGCGTTTCGGTGCGGCTATTCCACCTACCGCCTTTTTCGTCCGCAGGCGTACGCTGACTTGCGAAGCACCGTGGACGTCCAGGAGGGAAATCCGGAAGAGGGAAATGGTTGCAAAATTCCCCGCTGGCTCAGAAAAGAAAAACAGATTCTCATGATGCGGCCAGCGCAATCGCCCTCGATTCATTTCTCACTGTTAGCTATTGGGGACGAGCCAATAACATTGCGAGGCTTGGAGGCAACCATTGCCCCTTCCTTTCCCCTGTGGGACCGCCGGGGGCTAGGCAAAGGGGTAATGAGTTACACGGATTTTGCCTTTCACACTCAAGGTGGAGGTGAGGAGTTCGGCGTTGCTTTTGGCCTGACTCCTTCTCTGGGCCTTAGTCTTATGGATTCGCGTTTCTATAGTCGCTTTTATCTCTACGAAGCGTACGCTAAACTTGCCTATAAATGGGCAGAGCTTGAAATTGCAAGAGAGGTCCTTCAGTTTGGAAATGCGGCGCATGGAAGCCTTTTGTTGTCGGGGGCCACATCACCGATCACCTTTGCGCGATTTGGATTTCGTCCCCACGTCATAGGCTCACCATTAAGTTTTTTGGGACCCACGACATTCCAACTTTTTGTTACGACGGAGACAGGTTCTAAGCTAACCCCTGGCGCTCACCTTATGGGGGTCCATTTGGGGTTTCGGCCCTTCACTTGGTTTGAGTTCGCTCTGCTTGAGCTCTACCAGTTTAATGGGCCTGGGATTAATGGATTGGGACTTACGGATCTCATGAAGATGCTGTTCTATATAGGCGACGCCGATCTTAATCTGCGTCGACAAAAACAGCTCGCCACTCATTTGGGGTTTCACATAACACCCGCGATTCAGTTCTATTTTCAATTTGCTTTCGATAGTTTGGGCCCGGTCTCTCGGTGGTTTGCCGACGACGCGAGCTGGCTTGTTGGTTTGTGGTTAGCCAATTTGGGTAAATTGGGAATTCGCTTGGAGTATGTTCAAACAGTTCCCAGTGCCTACCAAGCAGCACCGTGGAAGTCGGGATTAGTGTATGACGGCACGCCGGTTGGCCATCCGCTCGGCCCCGATGCCGAAGGGATTTATGTCGATCTTCATTTTCCAGATATCAAAGAGTGGAGGCCCGATTTTGGGGTCTCTTACGAAAAACGAGGACGCCACCCGACTCTTGGTCAGGGGACCGACACTCGATTTGGAGCCATGGTAGGGATTTCGAAGCGGTGGATAAAGACCGAATTTTCACTACAGGGGAAAATCGCTCACGTAGATAATTTGAAAAGCGTACTGGGCGCCCAGACCGAAGTCGCGGGCGCCCAATTCACAATACAGTACCATTTTCTCTAGAAACAGTAGCTCACAACGACTTTTATCGTTTGGAGAACTGGAACTTCTTACGCGCACCTTTTTGGCCGTACTTTTTACGCTCTTTCATACGAGAGTCGCGGGTAAGTAGGCCTTCCTTTTTAAGGACGGCACGGTAGTTAGGATCAATCTTTAAAAGAGCGCGGCTGATGCCATGGCTCATGGCTCCGGCTTGAGCGTTCACTCCGCCGCCGCAAACCGTTCCTTCAATGGAATAGTTCTTAGTGTTTTCTGTGAGAACTAATGCGCGAGAAACCAACATGCGCATAATTTCGCCGCAAAAGTAATCTTCAAACGTTCGCTCGTTAATCTGGATAGTGCCATCACCTTTGAACAAACGAACCCGAGCAATTGCCGTTTTACGGCGACCTGTTGCTTGAATCATCTCCGATGCCGTTGCCATTAGACTTCGCTCCCTCGCCCGCCGATGTTGGTCATTTTGACCACTTCAACCTGTTGGGCTTTGTGCGGGTGTTCTGGACCCGCGTAAACTTTTAGTTTTTTAAACCAATGACGAACCAAGTGACCCTTAGATTTGGGCAACATGCCCCAAACCGACCACTCTACAAGACGTTCGGGATTGTTGTCGCGAACCTCTTTAGCTATCTGGCTCTTGATGCCTCCTGGATAGTTTGTGTGATGGTAGTAGGTTTTTTGGTCCCACTTTTTTCCCGACAGGTGGACTTTTTCAGCGTTGATGACAACGACAAAATCACCAGTGTCTTGGTTGGGGGTGTAGATGGCTTTGTCTTTGCCCATCAAAATCATAGCAACTCTGGAGCTTAAACGACCAAGGGCAATGCCCGTTGCGTCTACAACGCGCCATTTACCTTGAACCTGGCCAGTTTTGGCGAAGGTGGTCTGTGTCGCAAGAGGAGCCCGTTTGGCCCCCGAAGTCCCCTTCGGTTTTTTTGCTTTTGGGGCTTTGTCCGCAGCCTCTACGTTTGCGGAGGCTTTAGCCGAAGTCTTTACAGACTTCTTGGGAGCCGCCTTGCTAGGTGCTTTTTTATCTAACTCTTCTTTTTTAATGTCTTTTTTGCTGTCTTTGTTTTCTGGCATTTACTTCTAACCTTAAGCCGATTTTCACGCTTTAGTAGCCTTCGAAAGGCTAGGCGACGTTTTAGTTTAAGAGGGAGTAACTAGCGGTTTC
>JAYVQZ010000336.1:0-5769 GCA_043776735.1 Deltaproteobacteria bacterium
GAAGTTTTTTTAACGTTTGTATTTTCCGAATCCCGGCCGACCAGTCCGTGGTGATTCACAGCTCACGTTGTCCCAAATGTGCCGCGCCGATTTTGTGGCACCACAACATCCCCCTACTCGGTTTTCTCATTCTCCAGGGACGTTGCTACCGGTGCAAACAGACGATCTCGATTCAGTACCCCATTGTAGAAATAATTTCGGGATTGATGTTCTACTGGCTTTTTCAAAAATTTGGTCTTACTTGGTCGTTTCTTGGTGCCGTCGTCTTATGCTCCCTACTTCTCATTATTTCCGTAATCGATCTTCACCATCGAATCATTCCTGACGAACTTAGTTTGTCGGGAATTGTTGTGGGATTTGTTTTTGCTCTCATTATCGGCCGGCCACTCTGGTGGGATTCCCTGCTAGGGATTCTGGTCGGTGGCGGTATTTTCTTTTCCATTGCCTGGGCCTACGAAAAATTCGCCGGTCGGGAGGGGCTTGGTGGCGGCGACATCAAGCTGCTGGCAATGTTAGGTGCTTGGCAAGGCGCCGGAAGCATATTGATGATTGTCATTATTTCCAGCGCTCTGGGATCAATTGTGGGAATTTCAGTGATGCTCTTTGAGAAAAAAGGACTGAAGACGGCTATCCCGTTTGGCCCGTTCCTAGCTGCGGCGGCCCTTATTCAGCTGCAATGGGGTGATGTACTGCGGGACTTCTTTTTCTTTCATCCGGGGATGCCATGAAACGTAACGTAATTCTAACCGGCGGAGCGGGATTCATTGGTGGGGCGGTGGCCCATATACTTTCTCGTGAAGGGTTCGAGCCGTTGGTAGTAGATAATTTTTGTACAAGCCGTCCACACAAAAATTTTCCGTTTAAGGTTTTTCAGATCGATTTGACCGACCGAGCTGCGGTTAATAAAACCTGGGAAACCTTCTCTGGCGCGTTTGGAGTCATCCATCTAGCCGCCCGAGCCATCGTTCCAGAGTCCATAACGAATCCCTCGCTTTATTTCGAAAATAATATTTTAGCAGCACTAAATACCATCGAGGCAAGCCTGGCGGTGGGCATTCGTAATTTTGTGCACTCATCCACGTGCGCGATCTATGGCAATCCCGTTCAGCTCCCCATTGCCGAGACCCATCCGTTCGCCCCACTCTCTCCCTATGGCGAGTCTAAATGGATGGTGGAACGGATTTTAGCGTCTTATCAAACTACAAAGGGGCTGCAGCCGCTTAATCTTCGTTTTTTTAATCCGGCCGGAGCCCTGTCCGGTGGCCTCTGGGGCGAAAGCCACGATCCCGAAACCCATATTATTCCTAATGTGGTTCGTTTTGGGCATAGCGGGAAACCCATTCCTCTTTATGGTAATGATTACGACACCCCTGATGGGACGTGTATTAGGGATTTTATCCACATTGAGGACCTTGCCTTAGCCCATATCGCCGCATTGAAATACCTTGAGGCATCGCCCAGCCCTGTAAAGGCAATTAACATTGGGATGGGTCGAGGTTTTTCTGTGGGCGAAGTGATCGCTGCTGCTGAAAAAGTAATGGGAAAGAAACTCAAGACCGACCTTCTGCCTAAACGTCACGGCGACGCCTCAAAACTTGTCGCCGACCCAACTCTCATGAGAACGGAACTAGGATTTTCTCCCAAAGGGGACCTAGAAACCATGGTGAGGTCGCAGTGGGAATGGTTCCTAGCAAATCAATAAGCCGCCTTCTTGACTTGCCACTTTACTAATCCTCCGGCATAAACAACCGATTTCCTTAACTTGGTTAGCAATTTATAAGTCTACGCGACGGAGGATGGACGGATGGAACTTGGTCTGATTTTTGGGATTTCTTTTTTGGCGCTCATAGTCGCCTATCTTCTCTCAGTTTATGTAATGAAGAAAGATACCGGCACGGCAGAGATGCGAGCGATCTCGGATGCCATTAAAGAAGGAGCCGAAGCCTTTCTCAAACGCATGAACAAGACAATTGGCGCGCTGACCTTGGTCTTCGCTGTCCTTTTGTACATCTTCTATACCTCTTATAAAGGCCCCGATGCGGCCATTAAAATGACAATTGGATTTGTGCTTGGAGCGCTCTCTTCTGCGTTGTCGGGTTTCATCGGAATGTACGTGTCCATCCGCTCGAACATCCGCACAGCCGCAGCAGCCCGCACCAGTTTAAATGAAGCACTGAAAATTTCGCTTCGCGGCGGTGCTGTTTCTGGATTGGCTGTAGTGGCCCTTAGCTTGTTGGGAGTCACCGGTCTTTTCGTTGCCTTTGGAGGCCGTCTCGACATGACCGCCCTTCAGCTAAAAGACATCGCACTCCAGTTGGTGGGATATGGCTTTGGCGCGAGTTTCGTAGCCCTTTTTGCCCAATTAGGCGGCGGTATTTACACGAAAGCTGCCGACGTAGGAGCCGATCTTGTTGGTAAAGTTGAAGCGGGAATTCCTGAGGATGACCCCCGCAATCCAGCCGTTATCGCGGATCTTGTGGGCGACAACGTAGGTGACTGTGCCGGTCGCGGAGCCGATCTTTTCGAATCCACGGCAGCTGAAAACGTGGGAGCCATGGTGCTTGGCGCGTTTTTGGCACAGAAAAACCCAGCGCTAGGAACTGGCGTAGTTTTCTTCCCCTTGGTTGCCCGAGCTTTAGGAATCATCGCCAGCATCATCGGAATCTTCTGCGTTAAGTTAAAAAGCGAATCCGACGATCCGATGGCTGCATTGAACCGTGGTTATTATGTCACCACCATTCTTGCCGTTATCGGTTTCTACGGAGCTGTCCAATGGTTGCTCCAGGGCAACATGTGGTTCTTTTCTGCTGGCGTAGTCGGAGTGGTTACGAGCTTTCTGTTTGTTTGGATCACTCAGTATTACACGGAATACCGCTTCCGACCGGTCCGATCTATTGCTGAAGCCAGTCTTACTGGGCCTGCAACGAACATCATCACCGGTTTTGCAGTTGGTCTTGAGTGCACCGCGGCCCCCGTGCTTGTGATCTCCACGGCGTTGTTTACCTCGTATTATTGCGGGGAGCAGGCAATTGTTGGCGGCGGACTCTATGGAACTGCAGTAGCCACCATGGGAATGCTTTCCACCGCAGCTTATATCTTGGCGATGGATACTTTTGGTCCCATCACCGACAATGCGGGCGGTATCGTTGAGATGTCTCACCAACCCGAAGACGTTCGTAAGCGAACGGATCGGTTGGACTCGGTAGGAAACACCACAAAAGCGCTCACAAAGGGTTATGCCATCGGAAGTGCAGCTCTCGCGGCGTTCCTCCTCTTCTCTGCGTATCTTGACGAAGTCGCCGATTTGACCGGCAAAGCCTTTCACTCCGTCGATATGGCCAAGATCGAAGTTTTCATTGGCGCACTTCTTGGTGGTGGCCTGGTGTTTGTCTTCTCTGCCTTTGCCATTAAAGCGGTTGGCAGCGTAGCGCAGTCGATCATTCAGGAAGTTCGACGGCAGTTCAAAGAAAATCCCGGCATTATGGCGGGAACTTCGAAACCTGATTACGGCTCTTGCGTAGACATCGTAACCATTGGCTCCCTAAAGGCGATGGTGCTTCCCGGCCTGTTGGCAGTCATTGTTCCGATCGCTGTGGGCGTAATCTTCAAGCACATTGGTCACGAGCCGGGAATCGGAGCCGAAGCGGTTGCTGGATTGCTGATGGTGGGAACCATCACGGGAATTTTGATGGCAACCTTACTGAACAATGCTGGCGGAGCTTGGGACAACGCTAAGAAGTTCATTGAAACAGGGGCGCACGGTGGAAAACGTTCGGACGCTCATAAGGCAGCTGTCGTAGGCGACACGGTCGGCGATCCCTTCAAGGACACTGCAGGCCCTTCGCTACACGTTTTGATCAAGCTCTTGGCAACGATTACGTTGTTGATGGCACCCCTCTTTATCTAATAGGGGTTCTTTTAAATTAGTTGGAATGAACGCGGGCCCTAACGATTTTGTCGTTAGGGCCCGCAGTTTTTTTCGGTCCCATTTACTACGAAATAACCCCTGTTAAATTTGCGCAGAAGAGGTGGCTTAACTGCGCCTATTTTACATATTTTTTCGTAGTCCCCTCTCTCTGGCCAATTGGCCCAACAGAGATCCCCGAAACACTTTTAATTTTGTCACTTCGTAGTGCCTCAACCGTCGTAGAAATAAGGAGATTCGCGCAAAATCTGAAAATAAGTGCGATTCAAGAAGGCCGGCTGCGCGGCGCAGTGGGAATCCCTACCAAAGTTAATCAAATCAAATGGTTTTTGGGCCCGGACCTGTTATCGTTTTACGCACAAGGAGTAATCCATGGGCAATAGTCTTTCGCAAATGTTCCTAACTGGCGGCTGGATAATGTGGCCGCTACTGGTGTTTTCAGTGGTTACTTGGGCCATCGTACTGGAACGAGCCTACATTTTTTTGACGCTTCGCCCAAGAATGAAAAAGCTAACTCAGGGGATAGCCCAAAGCATTAATTCGGGTGACATGAACACCGCCAAACAGCTTTGCCAAACCCAACTCCCCCCTCTTTCAGAGCTTTTCCTGGGTGCCTTGGATCCTCAAAAAACTCGCGAGCAGGCGGAACGAACTACAGATAGAAATCGAGCCCGAGTTACCGGCCTCCTAAAGAAAAACCTTTGGATTCTAGGAACGATTGGCAGTGCCAGCCCCTTCATTGGCCTGTTGGGAACCGTTGTGGGAATTGTTCGCGCCTTCCATGACATGTCAGAGAAGGGAGCAGGAGGATTTACCGTAGTTGCCGGTGGTATCTCTGAGGCGCTCATCGCTACGGCTGCCGGCCTGGTCGTAGCAATCATCGCGCTTCTGACCTACAACATTTTCGTAAATGCGGCCAACGGAACCGCCACTCAACTAAAAATGACGCTTGATGAGTTGATCGAAGTTACTTTTGATAAGCGCAACGCCGCTTCCCACTGAGGTTTGCTATGGCGATGAGATTCGATGATAGTCCCGAGGAGAATATCGTTGCAGAGATCAACATCACTCCGCTCACCGATATTTTTCTCGTATTACTTATTATTTTTATGATCTCAAGCTCCGCTATGATGGAAGGCGGATTGACCGTTAAACTTCCCACAGCAAAAAATGCTCCTTCGACGAATAGTACCGGTGGCAAACCCATTTTTGTCACCATCGCCAAAGATGGAAGCCTCTCAGTCAACGATAAACGAACCGGCATGAACGATCTTCAGGAAACTATCCGCCGGGCAGTGGAAGTCAGCGCCGAAAAAACAGTGGTGATTCGGGGGGATGAAGGCGTCTTTTTAGGACGCGCCGTTCAGATTATGGATGCTGCCCGAAATGCAGGAGCATTGAAGATTGCCATAGCGACTCAATCCCCCAATTAGTTCTTACAAAAACGGAATGTAGGCTGCGTATGGCATCCAAACCCTCTCGAGCCAGGATTTGGTAAAGGGCTTCGCCTGGCGCGCAAGCGCCCTAAGCCGCTGGTCTGAAAGACGAGCATCGTTAGTTAATTCCACGTAGGCTTTCTCTGCCAATACGCGTCTTCCCAAGAGATCTAAGGCACGGGCTTCATATAATCGAAGCTCAAAGAACTCCGGTGGTCGTTCCTTTTTCTGCATTGCCTCGCATTTACGGTCAACAAGTGCGATTCCATTGCGAAAGGATTCAAGTCCAGACTCAAACTTCCCCTGTTTAAGTTGGAGGATGCCACACACTAGCCACGCCTCGGCAAACTCGTAGGCTCCAAGACTTTCCTTGATTTTTTCAAGAGCAGGGGCATTTTCCCCTTCGAA